>NZ_JAIUGR010000020.1:0-103750 GCF_020164695.1 Mesorhizobium sp. ESP6-5 | reverse complement strand
TAGGCCAGGTCGGTGCGAGTCCAGTCGACCACAGGCATGAAATTATAGCAGATCGTCTGGATTCCGGCCTTCGCGAGAGCGCGGATGCTGTCGCGATAATAGCCGGCATAGCGCTCGCGCTCCGGCGCGCCGATCTTGAAGGAATTGTGAACCGGAATGCTCTCGACGACCGACCAGGTCAACCCAGCCGCCTCGATGATGCGCTTGCGTTCGAGCACATCGGCCTCAGGCCAGGCCCTGCCATCATAGATATGGTGAAGCGCTGAAACCACGCCGGTGGCGCCAGCCTGTTTGACATGTTCAAGCGTCACCGGATCATCGGGACCGTACCAACGCCAACACTGTTCCATGAAGCCTCCCTGGACGTTTATGCGGAACCCATATTGTTGGACCACAGGCCTGTCAACACGCCTACAAGTTGACCGCAAGTCATCTCTCTAAGGGCCCTCTAGATAAGAATCCATTGATTTTTTTTGCTGGTCCGCTCTAAGTTGGTCCAACAAATTACAGGGAGGTCACCTCTTGGAGCAAGATGCCGGAGACAGCAGTTCGGCTGTCGACCAGACTGTCCGGCAGATCCTCGACCTTATTCGCACCCGCGCCATGTCGGTGGGTGACATCCTGCCCACCGAACGGGAACTTGGCGAATTGTTCGGCGCGAGCCGCAACACGATACGCGAAGCGCTGCGCACCATCCGCACCTATGGCCTTATCGATCCCAAGCCGCGTGTCGGCGCGGTGCTGGCGGACCGCCAGAATGTCGCGATCCAGAACTTCTTCGCCGCACAGATGGATATTTCGAGGACCTCGTTTCATGACATACAGGGGTTCCGCCGCATCATCGAGGTGAGCATTGGCGACCACATCATCCTCAATGCCAGCGCCGCTGAACTCGAGGTCCTAGACGAGGTCAACGACCTGATCGCAACCAGCAAGGATGTCCAGGAAGCCGCGCAGCGCGATTTTGACTTCCACCTGGCGCTGATGAAGCTCGCCGGCAACCGCATGCTGGTGCAGACCTACCAGTTCCTGTCGCCGGTTATCCTGCACATCATGTCAGTCGGCAAATCGATACGGCCGGTGTTGAATGAAACACGCCACGCCCATGGCGAGATCATTGCCGCGCTTCGCGCGCGCGACCGCATTGCCTATAGCTATTTGATGAGCCGGCATCTCGATTTCGGGCTGCGCTTCGTACCCGACGACCTCGAAAACGCACGGACCTCCCCGACTATGCCAGGCCCGACTTCTTCCAAGGATTTGCACAATGACTCACTTTGAAAACAAGGTCGCGTTGATCACCGGCACGACCGGTATCGGCCTGGCAACCGCCAAACGCCTGGCGGCTGGGGGCGCCGCGATCGTCGCCTGCGGGATCGACAGCGCGGCCAACGCCGCCATGCAGGAAAGCCTCGCCAAGTCCGGAGCCGATGCGCTGGTGCAAACGGTTGACGTCTCCGTTTCCGAGCAGGTTCGCGACGCGGTCGCGGCCGGCGTGGCGAAATTCGGCGGCATAGACGTCATCGTCAATTCGGCGGCGGTGCATCCCTACGGAACGGCGACGACAACCGACTGGGAAACGTGGAACCGGGCTATGACGGTCAATGTCGGCTCGATCTATCTGACCGCCCATTTCGGCATCCCGGAAATGATCAAGCGTGGCGGCGGCGCCATCGTCAACGTCGCTTCGGTGCAGGGCTTCGCCTGTCAGCAGAACGTTGCCGCCTATGCCACGACCAAGGGCGCCATCCACACGCTGACGCGTTCGCTGGCACTCGACTATGCCGCGTCCGGCATAAGGGTCAATTCGGTCAGCCCGGGCTCGATCCGCACACCGATCCTCGAAAAGGCCGCGCGTGGCGACGGCGGCAGCGATGCCGACGTGGAAGAGGCCTACAGGCGCTTCGGCGCGGCCCATCCGCTCGGCCGCATCGGCGAACCGGAGGAAGTGGCGGAACTCATCGCTTTCCTGTGCTCATCGAAGGCCGGCTTCTGCACAGGCGCCGACTACAAGATAGATGGCGGCCTCACCGCCGGTATCGGCGTGAAGTAAGACCGTGAAGATTGGTCTTGGCCTTTACCGGGAATCGCTTACCCAAAGCAATTTCCGTTTCGCCCGGCAGGCAGGCGCCACCCACATCGTCGCCCACCTCACAAACTATTTTCGCGGCCGCGATCCTTCGCTGTCCGCCGGCAGCGAGAAGGAGGGCTGGGGTGACTGCTCCACCGACGAACTTTGGAACTACGAGGATTTCGCCGGCCTGGTGACAGCCGTGCGCGACAACGGCCTGGAACTCGCCGCGATCGAGAATTTCTCGCCCCGCTTCTGGTCCGATGTGTTGCTCGGCGGACCCGACAGGGCGAAGCAGATCGAAGGGCTGAAGCGCCTGGTCCGCGATGCCGGACGTGCCGGCATTCCCTGCATCGGCTATAACTTCTCAATAGCCGGCGTCTGGGGCTGGTCGCGCGGAGCGTTCGCGCGCGGCGAGGCGATATCGGTGGGGCTCGACCTCACCGCCATAGACCCCGATCTGTCCCTGCCGGACGGCGTCGTCTGGAATATGCGCTACCGCGCCGGCCGGCCGGATGCCGAACCGGTGCAGGTCAGCAGCGAAGAACTCTGGCAGCGGCTTGGTGTCTTTCTGCGCGAGATCGTGCCGGTGGCCGAAGAGGCGGGTGTCATGCTGGCTGCGCATCCGGATGATCCGCCGACAGAGGCACTGCGCGGTGCCGCGCGTCTCGTCAATCGGCCGGAGAAATACGACCGGCTCATGGGCATAGTCGATTCGCCGTCCAACGGGCTGGAGCTCTGCCTCGGTTCACTCCAGGAAATGCCCGGCACGGATGACATCTACTCGCATGTCCGGCGCTTCGCCCGAAGCGGACGCATCGGCTACATCCACTTCCGCAACGTACGCGGCAAGGTGCCGACCTACCACGAGACGTTCGTCGATGACGGCGATATCGATATGGCCGAAATTGTTCGAATCCTGCGCGATGAAAGCTATCACGGCGTCCTGATCCCCGACCATACGCCCGAAATGTCCTGCGATGCGCCCTGGCACGCTGGCAAGGCCTTTGCACTCGGTTACATGCGTGCGCTGGTCCAAAACGCCGCGGCGCTAGGGCCTTCGCACAACACACAATCCACGACCGGCTGGAGTCAAGCCTCATGACCACATCGAAGCGCCCCTATGCCGACGACACCGAAATGTACCGGCTGTTCGAGGACGAACTTTTCGTCGCCGTAGTTGGTCACGTCATGGATACACTCGGGCTGCGGCATCAGTTCCTTCCGCCCCTGTTCAAGCCGGTGGACGAGAAGACGCGGCTGCTCGGCCGGGCCATGCCGGTGCTCGAATCCCACATCTTTTTCTCCAATGAACCGACGCACAATCGTCTGATGACCAAGCCGTTCGGGCTGATGTTCGAAGCGCTGGATGATCTCAAGCCTGGCGAGATCTATGTCGCCAGCGGCGCCTCGCCGCGCTATGCGCTATGGGGCGAACTGATGTCGACGCGCGCGAAAATCCTCGGCGCCCATGGCGCGCTGGTCGACGGTTTCGTCCGCGACACGGATCAAAGCGCTCGGCTTCCCCTGCTTCTGCACCGGCTACTACGCACAGGACCAGGGCGTGCGCGGTAAGGTCATCGACTATCGGTGCGCGTTGGAGATCGGCGGCGTGCGGATCGAGACGGGGGCTCTGCTGTTTGGCGACAAGGAAGGTGTCCTCGTCATCCCGCGCCATGCGGAAGAGGAGGTGGTGCGGCTGGCGCTTGAAAAGGCTCGCGGTGAGAAGCTTGTTGCCGAGGCAATCCGCGGGGGTATGTGCGCGGTCGAAGCCTACAGAACCTTCGGAATCATGTGACCAGTCGCTTGATCGACGGGATGACTGCACGCAGTGGTGCACCAAGCAAACCCACCTATTTGCGCCATTGCACGCCTCTCCAAAGATGTCTGCTGCGCTTTATCCCCCTTCCCAACGTTCAGAACAATTGCCAAGAGAATACTAGCAAATATGTCACTGCTGTCTGAGCGTCCGCTTCTAGGAAACTGTACCACTGGCCGAACGACTACCATAGAGGCGCAAAGCTGCCGTTTCCGACATCGGACCCTGGTTCCCTACCTACCCAAATCGAGCACCTGTAACCGTCCACAATAAAACAACCACTACCTTTGCGGGGGGATGCGTCCTCTGGCGCGCCGCAGCGATTGAGTTGCCCGGGACGCAAAAACCGCCCCGGTTAGACCGGGACGGTTATTGATTTATGATGAAAGTGGTTGCCGGGGATAGGATTTGAACCTGCTGGCCTCGCTTGCGAAGTCGCTTCAACAGACGAACTCAGTTGCAGCGCTGTATTGGCGGTAGCGCTCTGAGGCTACCCTCTCTTAGCCGGTATGGTCAGCGATTTGTCCGAAATGTACGCCGCAGCCGCCGGTCGCCGCCGACCAGAGGCACACCCTTCCCGTACTGCTAAAAGTCCGCTTACTCAGACGATATGCTTTGTGCGAGGAGGACCAGAAAGGATGGACCGTGAAGCGGCGCTCGCCAACAGCGCGGCCGATCACGGTTGAGCGAATTGAGCGCGCGCTCGATCGCGTTGCCGAGATCATCGTCGCGCGTGATGCGCAGGGTGAGGCATGGCTCCCGTTATACGATTATCTCGAACGCGCGCAGCAGGACTACCAGGCGAAGCAGGATCGGCTTGCGGCGGTGCGACAGCGCGCTAAACGATCGCGGGATCAAAGGGCAGAGCGATCTTCATGAGTTCTTCCTGCCACATCTTCATGTCACCGCCCTCGCCATATTTTGGCCGGTCAATTGTATGGCCCATCAGCATACGACGCAGTTCCTCGTCCAGCCTGGCATTCTTCATACGGTCTTCGAAGGAGTGCCGCAGCGAATAAACCGTGTGATTGTTGGTTGGGAACAATTCGTGGGTCTCGAAGTGCTTGTTGAGCAGCGCTGATAAGGACGCCTCACGATCCTTGTAGCGCGGAAAGCCCTTCGGATGCTTCTTGAACACCTCGAGAGCGACACCGATCAGAGGTACCTTGCGTATCGATGACGCGGTCTTGATCTCGCGCGGATCATCGGGGTCGTCACGTGGCTCGATCGAAATGTGGGGCACTTCGTGATCAAGATGGATGACACCGGAGTGGAGGTTGGCGAGTTCGCTTGGCCTGGCACCCGTTTCCGCGAAGGCAAGCACGATGCCGCGTGCCTCGTCATTGAGCGTCGCCAACGCGCCAGGTGCAAATATCTTGTCGCGAATCCAGTCAGTTGGAAATGGGGGCCGAGAGCGCTTCGACTTATCGCTGAATGACAGGTCGGCGAAGGGGTTCTTCTGCTCGGGAAGCCCAATATGCCGATAGTAGTCGGCGTACAGGGTCCGGAGATTGCCCATATTTCGGTTGCCGGTCGACGCCGAGCGGTCTGCCCTTCCCTTCTCAGGGGCAATTCGGTCCAGCCAATATTTGTGAACGGCACGCGCGTCGTCTCGGGTGATCTCGCTCATCCGCTTGTCGCCGAGTAAGGCGATGAAGACATCGACGCTCATTCGGCGTTTTGCCTTCCAGCGTTTTCTTTGGTCTGGGCTTTTTGTGCGGATTTCGTCGCGAGCGATCTCGGTGAAGTGGAGTTGCAGCGCCTCTGATATCTTATCGTCAGGAGGGGCTACCGCACCGCTGACCGCGTCGATCAGTGGTGAGCTGTGAGGTTTTCCAATCGTGGCTTCGACCCGCTGCAAGATTGTGTCGAGCGGCTCGGCAATAAGGATGTCCGCGAGCGGCCGGTAAACGAACCCCAAGGCTTCCGCGCGTTTGATCGCTCGCTGGTATCGAATGCGTGCGGCTTGAGGATTGTCTCCCCCCATAAGGGAGGACCAAAGCGCGTTGTCGGCAGCCTCATGAAGATCGCGGGCAGTTCGCGCCTTCGACCGGTCAATCGTGTCCAAGGCGCGACGAACGAATTCACCACGCTCATCGAGATCCCGGAGTTCCTTTGGGACGCGGCGGTAGTAGTGAAAATGGCTGCCTCGCACCCTAAGGAAGCGGTCAGGGTCTTGCTCTTCGCGACGTCTTCCCATGTCTAAAGCGTACCATTTGTAGCACAATAGGTAGCACAATAGGTAGCACAAAAGCTCAAAGCGGGGCAATAGCCTCGGCAGAATTCGAAATTTTATGCAATAATATCAAGCGTTTGATGGAGAGTGCTAGTGGTACCGTTGGCTGGGATCGAACCAGCGACCTCCGGATCCACAATCCGGCGCTCTAACCATCTGAGCTACAACGGCACGTCTTAACGTTAGTAGCAGGATCGGGGTGGAAGGTTCACTCTCCGCGATCCGCTCTTTCGTTCGGCGATGCGTCCTTACGGGCTTATGAATTCTAATTCAAGGCTTTTGCAAAGCAAAGGCCACTTCCCTACAGCGGCGCCCCTTTCGCCGGGCAAAGAAAAAGGCCGGCGGGAGGAGGTGCCGGCCTTTTCCTGTTACGAGCCAGCGGGAGGAGGTGCTGGCTGGTCACCCCGAAGAGCAGAGGGAGGAGGTTCCACTCGCCGGGTATTCGCTCGGTCGCCACTGTCTCACATCTATTTGTCCGACAAAATGCGACCTTTTGTTGCATCCGCGGACGATGCGCACTTGTTAGGCGGCCTTGATTTCCTTGATCGCCTTCTCGAAGGCGGTCTTGATCGGCTTCGAGACGTCCTCGGCCGCCTTGGAGGCAACGGCCTGGAAGTCCTTGGCCTGCTCGACGGTCAGTTCGACGCGCTTACGCAGGAACGCGGTCTGCAACTCGATGACTTCCGACAGCGACTTCGCGCCGATCAGGGCTTCGAGATGCGAGAAGCCGGCCTCGGCGTTGGCGCGCAGCGCGGTGATGGTCTTGAGCGACAGGTCGCTGGAAACAGCCTTGGCGGTTTCGTAGGTCGACTCCAGGGCCTTCTGGGTTTCCTCGGCACCGGTCTTGAGCTTGGCGTAGGCCTCCTTCGACTGCTCAACGCCCTTTTCGGCGAAAGCGCGCATCTGGTCGGTGGCCTTGGAAGCGTCGAAGCTCGGGAATTCAACGTTTTCGATCGTCTCGGCGGTCTTGGTCCTGGACATTTTCCATCCTTTTCAGCGGCAGCGGCTTTGACAGAAAGCCGTCTCGTTCATGTATGATGGCAATATAAAGGCAAATCTTGTGCATTGCAATATCTTTGTTGCAGTGCACAAAAAAATGTTTTCGGCCGTTAACCAAACGGCCAAAATTCAGCCTTTGCACGTTCTGGCTTGTGGACCTTCGTGGCTGCGGCTTTTATTAACAAAGCGTTAACTGCAAATTCGCCGCTCCGTGAGGGTTCGCCAAGCGCATGCCGTCCGAATATTCCTTCCTCGACGTCGCCGTGCTTGACGCGGTCCGCCAGCGGTTTGCCGCCGGCGACGCAATCGCGATCCTGTCGGTGGACCTCGAGCAGGTGATCTGGGCCAACGGGCCGGGCGCCGCCATGTTCGGCTATCCCGATATCGAAGCGATCATCGGGGCTTCGGCGCGGCTGCCGCTGATCGCACGCCGCCAGATCATGGCGACCAGCGGTTTTCCCCAGATCGGCGTCGATCGATCGATTACCGTGCGCCTGGCGACCGGCATGACCAGTCGCGCCGTCGGCTTTCTTGCCAGTGCCGTGACGCTACCCGACGGCGAGAATGCCATCATGCTGGCGGTGCCGGCCGCGCAGACCGGCTCGCGCAGTGCCGCCGAGATCGCCGGCCGGGCAATCAGCGGCTTTACCGAAGACGGCCATTTCATCGCCTTCATCGATGCCAAGGGCAATGTCGAGGCCGCCTCGGAGGGATTTTCGGCGCTCGGCATCCAGCCCGCGACACTGGCCGCCCTGGTGGCCGACGTCGCGGCCGAGGGCGAGCGCATCGTCAAGCGCCTCGTTCCGGGCGGCAGGACCTCCTACCCCGCCGGCCTCGCCCGCCTGACGCCGGAGCGGCATCTGCTGGTGGTGATAGACGAGGACCAACTCGAGGACAGCGCGGCTCCGGCGGACGGTTCGCCCGCGACCACGGAAAGCCCCGCCGAGGAGGTTGGCGTTCGGATGGCGGCAACCGCCGCGACAGAGGCGAGCGAGCGGTTGCCCGCCGTTGCCGCGACCGAGCACGAACACGTCCCTTCCGGGCCCATGGCTGGCGATATGCCGGAACCGACAGCGCAGGAAATCGAGGAGCCGGCCGGGCCGACACCCGTTGCCGCCGACAATGATCAGCCGGCGGCGGGCACGCCGGGGCAGCACGATCATTGGTATTTCAATGCCGGAGAAGACGACGCGCCAGCCGCGCCCGAACCGAAACGCGTGGCAGAGGCGGTCGGCACCGAAGCTGCGGCGCACAGCGTAAAGCAGGACGAGGCCACCTCGCCTGTAGCCCCGACCGCGACCGTGGCCACCCGGACGATAGACCGCTCGGCCGCACCGCTGCGTTTTGTCTGGCGGACCGACGCCGAGGGTAAGTTCAGCGCCCTGTCGCCGGAATTCGCCGATATCGTCGGCCATCCGGCCGCCGACGTGATCGGCCGGCGCTTCCGGGATGTGGCGGCGGCCTTCGGCCTTGATGCATCCGGCGAGATCTCCGGCCTGCTGGAGCGGCGCGACACCTGGTCCGGCCGCTCGGTGCTGTGGCCGGTCGTCGGTACCGACCTGAAGATCCCTGTCGACCTGGCGGCATTGCCTGTCTATGGGCGCGGCCGCGCCTTCGAAGGCTTTCGCGGCTTCGGCGTCGCGCGAAGCGGGGATGCGGTCGTCGATCCGGAAGCGATCGGCATGGCCCTGGTGCCCAATGGCGAGATGCCGGCGGCACCCAAGCCGGAAGCCGTAGAGACAGTGCCGGAAGACCCAAAGGCCGAAGAACCAAAGGCATCGGATCCGTTCAAGGGCGAAGTGCCGGCGCTGACCATCGTCCCGAAACCGGAGCGGCGCTTTGCCGACAAGGTCATCCGGTTGGCCGAACACCGGCAGCCGGCCAACGACAAGGGGCTGTCCTCGCTGGAACGCAGCGCATTCCGCGAGATCGGCGAGCGGCTGAAAAGAGATAGTTCCACGGCAGAGCCGCCGGCGGGAGCCGAGCGGGCAAGGCAGGCGGAACAAGGTGCCGGAGCAGGGTCTTTGCCCGCGCCGCTCGACGCGGCCAAGCCGGAGGCCGATGCGAAGCCGCGGGCGGATATCGCCAACCCGAATGCCGGACCAGCAGGCTCGAGCCAGGAACCGGCGAGCGGCCCGGCGCATGAGATACCAGCGCCCGATGCGGAAGACGAGCCGGATGCGGGCGAATTTTCCCCAAGCGATGCCGAGGATCAGAGGGATCTGGCGCGGCTCGACGGTGCGCAACCGGACCAGGCCGAACAACAGGCGCCGGCCTCCGGATACCCGCCGCCGGAGGCCTCGGGCTCCCTGCTCGACTATGCCGCCCACGATAGCGACAAAGAGGCGGCGACGGCCGAGGATGGCGAGGCTGCGGCGCAGGCAGAACCTGCCCAGGCACCGGCCGATGACGACAGCATGACGTCAGACGATTTTCGCGACGCCGAGGATGACGAGGATTGGGCCGGCGACGCAGCAACTGCATCCGGCGATCAAGCGATTGCGGCCACCGGCGGAACCGGCGGCACGCATCACGCGGCCGAGACGCTCATCCAGCCGCCACGGCTGCAGGTACCGCCGCTCAAGACCGAAGGGTTCATGCCGTCGGCTTTTTCCGTCGGCACAGAAAACAAGACGCCCGATACATCGCTGCTCGGCAAGCTGCCGGTGCCGCTGATCATCCATTCAGGCGACCAGTTGCACTATGCCAACGAGGAATTCCTCGACCTGACCAGGTACGCGACGCTGGAGGACCTCGAGGATGCGGGCGGCCTCGGCGCTTTGTTTGCCGATCCCTATGCCGATGACGGCGCCTCCGACGGCAGCGACCGGGCGCTGCGGCTGAAGACGCGCGACGGGCAGGAATTCCCGATCGACGCCATCCTGCGCTCCGTGCCCTGGCGCGACGGCAAGGCCCTGATGCTGGTCGTTCGCCGTTCCGGCGAGGATGATGCGCCCGCGGCAGCGCATGCGATCGGCGAGGAGCCGACGCAGCCCGACATTTCTGAGCTCAAGGCACGCATCGCCGAGATGCGCACCATCATCGACACAGCTACCGACGGGGTCGTGCTGATCGGCAGCGACGGCACCATCCGTTCGATCAGCCGCCCGGCCGAGGCGCTGTTCGGTTTCGACAGCGACGAGGTGACCGGCAAGCCCTTCGCCTCGCTGTTTGCCATCGAGAGCCAGCGCGCGGCGCGCGACTATCTCACCGGCCTGTCGGAGCCTGGTGTGGCGAGCGTCTTGAATGACGGCCGCGAGGTGATCGGCCGCGAAGCACAGGGACGCTTCATCCCGCTGTTCATGACCATCGGCCGGTTGCCCAACGACAGCGGCTTCTGTGCCGTGGTGCGCGACATCACGCAGTGGAAGCGAGCCGAAGAGGATCTCACCCAGGCGCGCGCGGTGGCCGAACGCGCCTCCTCGCAGAAGACAGATTTCCTCGCCCGCATCAGCCATGAGATCCGCACGCCGCTCAACGCCATCATCGGCTTTTCCGAACTGATGGTCGACGAGAAGTTCGGGCCGGTGGCCAATGACCGCTACCGCGATTATCTGCGCGACATCAACCGCTCGGGCAACCACGTGCTCGATCTGGTCAACGACCTCCTGGATATCTCGAAGATCGAGGCCGGCCAGCAGGAAATGGCTTATGAGGCGGTGTCGCTCAACGATACACTGGCCGAAACCGTGGCGATGATGCAGCCCCAGGCCAACCGCGAACGCGTCATCATCCGCTCCAGCTTCGCCTCGCGGCTGCCGGAAGTGGTGGCGGACCTGCGCAGCGTGCGCCAGATCGCGCTCAACATCCTGTCCAACGCCGTGCGCTATACCCAGGCCGGCGGCCAGGTGATCGTCTCGACCGCCTACGAGACCTCGGGCGACGTCGTCATGCGGGTCCGCGACACCGGCATCGGCATGAGCCAGGCCGAGATCGAGCAGGCGCTGAAGCCGTTCAAGCAGATCAATGCGCTGAAGCGTGGGCGCGGCGACGGCACCGGCCTTGGCCTGCCGCTGACCAAGGCGATGGTGGAAGCCAACCGCGCCCGCTTCACCATCAATTCGACGCCCGGCGAAGGCACGCTGGTGGAGGTTGCGTTTCCCTCGACCCGGGTGCTCGCGGAATAGCAAGCCAAGAAAAAAGGCGCCCGGTAAGGACGCCTTAGGAAATTGGATTGCTGTCACAACGGGGCTTGAGCTGAATTCAGATCCTCGGGGCTGAGGAACGGGATTTCTCCCTCAAGTTACGTGCGACTATCGACGCCGGGCCTTAACAAGTCCTTACCGGGGCGCCAAAAAATTTACGAATGTGTACCACTCGTGAAATCTAGGTAAATTCGTGCGACATATTTCGTTAACCATGGCGGTCGTGGTCACTGCGCGAGCTGCGGCAAGTCGCGGAACAGTTCCAGCGCTTCCGGGTTGGCCAGCGCTTCCTTGTTCTTGATGGCGCGGCCGTGGACCACGTCGCGCACCGCAAGCTCGGTGATCTTGCCCGACTTGGTGCGGGGGATGTCGGAGACGGCGACGATCCTGGCCGGAACATGGCGTGGGCTGGCGCCGCTGCGGATCTTGGCCCGGATGCGCTTTTCGAGATCGTCGTCGAGCTTGACGCCGGCGGCAAGCCGCACGAACAGCACGACGCGCACATCATTGTCGAAATCCTGGCCGATGCACAGCGCCTCGAGGATTTCCGGCATCTGCTCGACCTGGTTGTAGATCTCGGCCGTGCCGATGCGCACACCGCCGGGGTTGAGCGTCGCGTCGGAGCGGCCATGGATGACCATGCCGCCATGATCGGTCCATTCGGCGAAATCGCCATGGCACCAGACATTGTCGAAACGCTCGAAATAGGCCGCCTGGTATTTCCTGCCGTCGGGATCGTTCCAGAAGCCGATCGGCATGGAAGGGAAAGCCCTGGTGCACACCAGCTCCCCCTTCTCCTGCCGGACCGGCTTGCCGTCATCGTCCCAGACGTCGACGGCGAGGCCGAGGCCCGGCCCCTGGATCTCGCCGGTCCAGACCGGCTGGGTCGGCACGCCTAGCACGAAGCACGAGACGATATCGGTGCCCCCGGACACCGAGGCAAGGTGCACGTCCTTCTTGATGCCATCATAGACGAAGCGGAAATCCTCGGGCGAAAGCGGCGATCCGGTGGAGGATATGGCGCGTATCGTCGACAGATCATGGCTGCGGATCGGCTTGAGGCCGGCCTTGCGCACGGAATCGATGAACTTGGCCGAGGTGCCGAAAAAGGTCATCTTCTCGGCATCGGCGAAATCGAACAGCACATTGCCGTCGGGATAGAACGGAGAACCGTCGTAGAGCAGCAACGTGGCGCCGGAAGCGAGGCCCGAAACCAGCCAGTTCCACATCATCCAGCCGCAGGTGGTGAAATAGAAGAAGCGATCGCCATCGCCGAGGCCGGCATGCAACCGGTGTTCCTTGACATGCTGAATGAGCGTGCCGCCGGCCGAATGGACGATGCATTTGGGAACGCCGGTGGTACCGGACGAAAACAGGATGTAGAGCGGATGCGAAAACGGCAGCCGCTCGAAGGTGACGGGCCTGACGGCAAAGGGCGACAGGGCCTCTTCCATCGCCACCGCCTTGTCGATGGTATCAGCCACGTCGGCGGAGGTGCCGAGATAGTCGACGAGCAGGACTTTGCGGACGCCGCCGAGCCTGGCCGCGACCGCCTTGATCTTGTCGGCGACCTCGATCGCCTTGCCATTATACCAATAGCCGTCCGGCGCGATGAAGATGACTGGCTCGATCTGGCCGAACCGATCGAGCACGCCCTGCTCGCCGAAATCGGGAGAACAGGATGACCACACCGCCCCGATCGAGGCCGCCGCCAGCATGGCGGCGACGGCTTCGGGCATGTTGGGCATCATCGCCGCTATACGGTCACCCTTCTTCACCTTGAGCGACAGGAAAAGCTGCTGCAGGCGCGAGACCAGGCCATGCAGTTCATTCCACGACAGCCGCCTCTCGACCTTGTCCTCGCCGCGAAAGACGATGGCCTCGCCAGCGCCGGTCTTTTTCAGAAGGTTTTCGGCGAAATTCAAAGACGCGTCCGGAAAGAAAGAGGCGCCGGGCATCTTCTCGCCGTCGAGCAGCAGTCGTTCACCCTTGTCGCCTTCAAGACCGCAGAAATCCCAGACGAGACCCCAGAACGCCTCCCGGTTCTCGACCGACCAGAGGTGGAGGTCGGCATAGGACGAGAATGGACTGCCGGTACTCGCTGCCGCGGCCTTCATGAAAGCGGTCAATGGCGAGGCATCAATCTGGTCTTGCGTCGGGGTCCAGAGCGGTAGTTCGCCAGCCATGATCGATCCTCCCACGGTCGCCATCGCTTATGCATATCGCTGCGCGGCAGAGCAAGATTTTGTTGGGCCGATGCGGTCAGGTGTGCGCAAATGCCATCGCCGGGCCATAAAGACTTGAAATGCGTCGGCCCTAAGTCGTAGTGACGACAGGGGTTATACCCGTCGGACGCTCGTTTTTGTCGGAATGGAAGCATACGGGGCTATATGCCATCATCCTTGATCCGCCGCGGAGTATGGGCGATCGGCGCTGCCGCGATCGTCATCGCTCTGGTGGTCGCGGCCCTGCCGCTGATCGCCTCGACGCGGATCGTGCGTGACCGCATCGCGTGGGAATTGAGCGCCTGGAGTGGCTTTCGGGTTGCCATCGAGGGGTCGCCACGAATCGAGGTCTGGCCGAATTTCCGCGCGATCCTGACCGATGTGACGCTGTCAAAATGGACCGACGGCGATGCGCCGCCGGTCGTCGAAGCCGAACGGGTCGAAGTCGACCTCTCGGCCATGGCGGCATTGCAGGGCGATGTGGTGTTTTCCACGGCACGGCTGGTGCGGCCGACGATCCGGGTCCAGCGCACGGCGGACGGTCTGTTCCTGCCCACGGCGCCGACCGGCGGGCGCATCGCGCGCTCCATCGATGCGGCCCGTGGCCTGGTCAACGCCGACCCCGCCAAGCCCGACCTCGACAAGCTGCCGGCCGACACGTTCGGCACTGTGGAGTTCAGGGACGGCCGCATGGTGGCGTCCGTCAACGGCAAGGATGAAGAGATCCTGAGCAGTCTTAGCGGCCAGGCCAACTGGGCGGCGATGAACAGCAATGCAACACTGTCCGCGACCGGGATCTGGCGTGGCGAAAGCGTGACCGTGGATGCTGCCTCGCCGAGGCCGCTGGTGCTGTTTGCCGGGGGCATGGCGCCGCTGACCCTGTCCTTCAAGGCGGCGCCGGCCACCTTCTCCTTCGACGGCACGGCCAGCATGTCCGAAAACGCCTATTTCGACGGCCAGGTGAAATTCGCGGCACCTTCGCTGCGCCGCGTACTGGAATGGTCGCAGGCGGGCATCGCGCCGAGCGCCGCGATCGGCTCGATCAGCATTTCGAGCAAGGTCACGGCATCGGCCGGACGCGTCAAGTTCGAGAACACGGCGCTGGCGCTGGACAACAATCCGGGCATGGGTGCGCTGGACGTGTCGCTTGGCGAGGCACAGCCGGTGATCTCGGGCACGCTTGCCTTCGACACGCTCGACCTCAGGTCGTTTCTATCCGCCTTCACGTCGCTGGGACCGGCGAGCAGCGGCGAACCAGGTCAGATCGACACGAGTTTCGCCGACCGGGTCAACCTCGATCTCAGGCTGTCGGCGGCGCATGCCACCGCAGGGAGCATCCAGCTTGCCGATGTCGCAGCCACCGCGCAGGTCAAGGATGGCCTTTCCGTCTTCGACATCTCCGACGCGTCCGCCTTCGGCGGCAACATCCAGACCAGCCTTCGTTTCGACCGCAAGCCCGAGGGCACCCAGGTCGAGATCCGGCTGCTGGCCTCCGATGTCGATGGCGGGGCGTTCGGCACCGCGGCCGGGATGACCCGGCTGGTGCCGGTCGGCACGGGCACCGTCTCGGTCATCCTCAAGGGACCAGGAAGGACCTGGGATTCGGTTTTTGAGAACGCCGACGGCTCTGTCTCGGCGACCTTTGGCCCTGGCGCGCTCAGCAAGTTCAACCTGCCGGCCTTTCTCAAGCATACCGAACAGGGCGGCTTCTTCGCGCTCGACGATGTCTCGGACGGGACGCTGCCCATCGATGGCGCCGAAGTGAAGGCAACCATTTCGCGAGGCGTGGCCAGACTGGACAAGGCCGAGGCCAATTCGGCGAAATACAAGATCTGGCTTTCCGGCATCGCATCCTACGCAGGACGCGGACTGGCGCTGTCGGGCGGTGTCATCCAGCCGGATCAGCCAGCAACGCAGAAGAGCGGCCAGCAGGGACCCAACCAGTCGTCGTTTTTCGTCGGCGGAACCTGGAGCACGCCGTTCATTTCACCCATCAGCCGCGGCGTTTCGGGCGAATAAGGCCTGGCCCCTCAGTTGAAACGCTTCTAACCGCGTTGCGCGGCCCGCTCGTCAAGCTGCCGCTGCACCTCGCGCCGCTTATTGGCGACGGAAGCGATGATGACGCCAACCGTGACGATCGCGATCAGAAGGGTGCAGGCGGCATTGATCTCCGGCGTCACACCGAGGCGGACCTGGCTGTAGATCTTCATCGGCAGCGTGGTGGCGCCAGGGCCCGAAGCAAAGCTGGCGATGACCAGGTCGTCCAGTGACAGCGTGAAGGCCAGCATCCAACCAGACACGATCGCCGGCAGAATGACTGGCAGGGTGATCTGGAAAAAGGTCTTCACAGGTGGCGCGCCAAGATCCATGGCGGCTTCTTCCAGCGAGCGATCGAAGCTGACAAGCCGCGACTGCACGACAACAGCGACAAAGCACATCGTGAAGGTGATATGCGCGAGGATCACGGTCGTCATGCCGCGATCCATGCCGATGGCGACAAACAGCAGGAGCAGCGACAGGCCGGTAATGACATCAGGCATGACCAATGGTGCGAAGATCATGCCGGAGAACAGGACCCTGCCCCGGAAGCGTGTGTAGCGGGTCAGCGCCAGGGCCCCCATTGTGCCGAGAACGGTGGCCACGGTCGCTGAAATCAGACCGACGCGGATGGTCACCCACGCGGCGTCCATCAGACCCTGATTGTGGAACAGCGATACGTACCATTTGGTGGAAAAGCCGCCCCAGACGGTGACGAGCTTGGACTCGTTGAAGGAGAAGACGACGAGCAGCACGATCGGCAAATAGAGAAAGGCAAAACCGAGCGTGATCGAAGTGATGTTGAAGCGGCTCCAGGTGGTGTTCATTTGCCCTGCTCCTGCGCGCGGGCCTGGGCATGCTGGAACAACACGATCGGTACGATCAGCAGCAACAGCAGGATGACGGCAACGGCCGACGACACCGGCCAGTCACGATTGGCGAAAAACTCGTTCCACAGCGTCTTGCCGATCATCAGCGTCTGCGAGCCGCCGAGCAAATCGGGAATGACGAACTCGCCGACGGCCGGGATGAACACCAGCAGGCAGCCGGCTATGACGCCGGGCAGCGACAGCGGAAAAGTGATCTTCCAGAAGGCTGACGTCGGCGGGCAGCCGAGGTCCTTGGCTGCCTCGATCAGCGAATAGTCCATTTTTTCCAGCGACGAATAAAGCGGCAGCACCATGAACGGCAGGTAGGAATAGACGATGCCTATGAAGATGGCCGTGTAGGTGTTGAGGATCACCAGCGGCTGGTTGATGATGTGCAGCGACAAGAGCAGCTGGTTGAGCAGGCCCTCGGGCTTGAGAATGCCGATCCAGGCATAGACGCGGATCAGGAACGACGTCCAGAACGGCAGGATGACCAGCATCAGCAATGTCGGGCGGATTGTCGCCGGAGCGCGCGCCATGCCATAGGCGATGGGATAGCCAACCAGCAGGGTCAGCACCGTCGAGATGGCAGCGATGACCACGCTGGTGAGATAGGCCTTGAAATAGAGTGCGTCCTGCGTCAGCCAGACATAATTGTCGAAGTTGAGGTCGCGAAAGCCGGCGAAGAAACCGGAAACGCCGTCCCTGAAATCGAGCACCGGCGTATAGGGTGGCATGGCGATAGCCGTCTGCGACAACGAGATCTTGAAGACGATGACAAAGGGGACAAGAAAGAAGAACAGCAGCCAGAGATAGGGAACGATGATGACGAGCCGGCTGACGAAGCCGGCACCGAGCCGCGTCAGGAACGGATTGGCGGCGGTCGGTGGCGCGGCGGCATCGGTAACGGCGATGTTGGACATGGCCGTCCCCTACCGTGCCAGCACGACGCCGGCGTCGGGCCGGAAAGACACCCAGGCACGGTCGTTCCAGGTCAGTGGATCCTCGGTCACACGGGCCGCGTTCAAGGCGCTTGCCCGCACGATGTGCCCGTCGTCCAGCCTGACGTGATAGACAGTCATGTCGCCGAGATAGGCGATGTCGTAAACCTCACCTTCCAGCGCGTTGACGGCATCGGCCGGCTTCTTAGACGAGACCCTGATCTTCTCCGGCCTGACGGCGAAGACGATATCCGCATTGGCCTTCGCAGCCGCGCCACCGTTCTCGACGACGATCTGAGCTCCGCTTGGACCTGTAATGCGCGTCGTGTTGGCCGCCTGTTCGGCAACCTTGCCCTCGAACATGTTCACGTTGCCGACGAAATGGGCGACGAAGCGCGAGGTCGGGGCTTCATAGACTTCCGGCGGCGTCGCCACCTGCATCACCTCGCCCTTATCCATGATGGCGATGCGATCGGCCATCGTCATCGCCTCTTCCTGATCATGGGTGACGACGACGAAGGTGAGACCAAGCTCCTGCTGCAGATCCATCAGTTCGAACTGGGTTTCCTCGCGCAGTTTCTTGTCGAGCGCGCCGAGCGGCTCGTCGAGCAGCAGCACCTTCGGTCGCTTGGCTACCGAGCGGGCAAGCGCGACGCGCTGGCGCTGGCCGCCGGAAAGCTGGTGCGGCTTGCGCTTGGCGAACTGCTCGAGCTTGACCAGTTTCAGCATGTCGGCGACGCGCTTCTCGACATCCGGCTTCGGCATGCCTTCCTGTTTGAGACCGAAGGCGATGTTCTTCTCGACGGTCATATGCGGGAACAAGGCATAGGACTGGAACATCATGTTGACCGGCCGGCGATAGGGCGGAATGCCGCGCAGATCCTGGCCGTCGAGCAGGATGCGCCCGGCCGTCGGCTCCTCGAAGCCGGCAAGCATCCTGAGCAGCGTCGACTTTCCGCAACCCGATGCGCCAAGCAGAGCGAAGAATTCACGCTCGAAAATGGTCAGCGACAGATTGTTGACGGCGGTAAAGTCACCAAACTTCTTGGTGACATTGTCGAACTGGATATATGGCTTGGCGTTCGGGTCGTTCCATGGCGCGAAGTCCCTGCGGATGCTGCCAAGCGATTTCATATCCCCACTCCGTGCTTTTTATTCCCCAAAAGAAATCGACCCCGGCAGTGGCTGCCGGGGTCGCGTCGGATTGCCTACTGGCCGGTGACGATCTTGGTCCAGCTGCGCGTGACGATGCGCTGGGTCTTGGGATCGTAAGGCTGGGTGGTATAGAGCTTCTGCAAGGTCGCGGCGTCCGGATAGACCGAGGGATCGTCGAGCAGCGCCTTGTCCACGAATTGCTGCGATGCCTTGTTGCCGTTGGCATAAAGGACATAGTTCGACGACTTGGCGATCACTTCCGGCGTCATCATGTAGTTGATGAATTCAAGCGCCTCGGCGACGTGCGGCGCGTCGGCGGGGATCGCCATCTGATCGAACCACATCTGGGCGCCTTCCTTCGGCACGGAATAGCCGATTTCCACGCCTTGCTTGGCCTCGACCGCGCGGTTGCGAGCCTGGAACACGTCACCCGACCAGCCGACCGCCAGGCAGATATCGCCATTGGCAAGTGCGTTGATGTATTCGGACGAGTGGAACTTCCTGATATAGGGACGGACCTTGAGAAGAGCTTCCTCGGCCTTGGCGATATCGTCGGGCGACGTGCTGTTGGGGTCGAGACCGAGGTACTTCAGCGCCGCCGGCAGGATGTCGGATGGAGAATCCAGCACATAGACGCCGCAATCCTTCAATTTGGCCAGGCTATCGGGGTTGAAGAAGGTATCCCAGCTGTCGATCTTGTCGGTGCCGAGCGCTGCCTGCACTTTCTTGGTGTTGTAGCCGATGCCGACCGTGCCCCACATGTAATTGACCGAGTATTCGTTGCCGGGATCGTATTTGGCGGTGCGCTCCGTAACCGTGTCCCACATGTTGGAGAGGTTCGGCAGCTTCGACTTGTCGAGTTTCTGGAACACACCGGCCTGGATCTGGCGGGCCAGGAAATTGCCGCTCGGCACGACGACGTCGTAGCCGCTGCCGCCGGCGAGCAGCTTGGTTTCGAGGATCTCGTTGGAATCGAACGTATCGTAAACGACCTTGATGCCAGTTTTCTTGGTGAAATCATCGATGATCGAACTGTCGATGTAATCCGACCAGTTGAAGACGTTGACGACGCGGTCCGCGGCGTGACCGGCGGGCGTCAAAAGCGCCAGAAATACCGAGGTTGCCGAAAGCCAGAGTGCTTTGCGGATCATGCTATTCTCCTTTGGTGAGTGTTCCATTGCCGGCGCGTCGCGACATGCTCGCGCGGCCGGGCATTTGCTTTAGACTGTTGAACTTTCCAGAGGTCGACGGCCGCCATTCGGCACGCCGCCGACGGCCGCCCGCACGGTCGGGGCGGGAAGGAATTGCGATGCCGTCAGAAGCTTTCGCCGCCGTGCGGTCAGAGATACTAGAATGTGGTCCGGTCTCGATCGGGCCGCCGGGGAGACTTGGCAAGATACGCCTGTCTTGTTGTTGCCGTGTTCCCAGCCTGCCCGGGCGGAAGCGACATTGTCAATGGGCAAAGCTTCGGCGCCCGCATCAATTAGGCGAAGGCACTCCGGTGACCCCAGCCCGCTGAGGCCGCGCCTGGCGCTTGAATTCGAGCCCAATATGGACAAGCAGCGCCGTGACCACCACCGCGCCGCCGACGATGGTGCGCCCGGACGGCACCTCGGAATGGATGAGCCAGACCCATATCGGCCCCAGGATCGGCTCGAACGTGCCGAGCAACGCCGCGATAGCCGCCGGGATCAAGCGCGCGCCAGTGGCGAAGAAAGCAAGACCAAGGCCGAGATTGACCACGCCGAAGACGAAGAGGAAGCCCATGTCGCCGACCGACACCGCGAACGTCGAGGCCTGCGAGGCAGCGAAGCCCGCCGCAAGGATCGTGCCGAGACACGTCGCCGGCGTCATGCGCACGCTGGAGAAGCGCCGGGTGATGACGGTGGCGATCGAGAACATGAACGCGATCAGCAGCGCCAGTCCATCGCCTATGGGCGAGACGGCGCCGTCAACAGATTCAGACACCATGATGGCGACGCCGGCGAGGACGGCGACGATCGCCATCCAGGTCGCGACGGTTACCTTTTCGCGGAACAGCGCCCAGGCAAACAGGGCCGCCAGAAGCGGCACGCCGGCTTGCATCAAAAGAATATTGGCGACGGTCGTATAGGCAAGCGCCACCACGAACGAGGTCGATGCAATGGCGAAGCAGAACCCCACCGCAATGCCTGGCAGGCCCATGTCGCGGAATGATTTCAGCATGCCGCGCCAGCCGTCACGCCAGACCATGAAGCAAAGCAGGAAGACGGCAGCCCACGCGGAGCGCCAGAATATCACGGTCCAGCTGTCGCCGACCGTGATGAACCGGGCGATGGTGCCGCCGAAACTCCACATCAGTGCCGACAGGAACACCAGAAGGAAGCCGATGCGCTCCTCGCGCAGCGGGATGGCCGCGGACGTGGCGATCTGCCTTGATGTGGTGTCGGTCATGGGCGCGACTGTCGAGATTTTGAGGACGGCACGATGCGCAGGAGACGACAAGAACGTACCCTGTTCGCGTACCGCAAAGGCATTGGCGAGGCGTGATCCAGTGCAGTGTTCCGTTTGGCGCACTGCCGGCACGCCCGACAACAGTCAGCAGCGCTTGGGCGACGCCTACGACGTGCGCTTGTTGCCGCGAATGAAGCGCCAGACTCCGGCCAAGGGAACCAGCAAGATCAAACCGAATTTCTTCAGCGCAATGAGCGCCACGGCCAGAAGGCCCGCCTTCGCCGCCAATTTTCCCGCTATGAGGCCACCAATGCCAACTGCCGCAACTGTATCGGAGCCGGGTATGAAATCAGTGTATTTCTTGCCGGTATTGAAGGCGGCGAGGCCAAGGACTTCGTCCAGGCTTTGCCTTATCTCCGGCAATTGCTCCACCGTAGCGATATAACTCATCACAAAAACGCCCTCCTTACCCAGAAAGCGGACGTCGTAGTTGAGCGTGTGGACGGTATCGTCTCCGAATTGCAGTTCCTTTGCCCAGTGCAAACGCTTGTTGACCGAGTCGTAGACTGGCGGCGAGGCCCAGCCGATCAAGGTAATGGGAGGAAAGCCATCCTTTGCCCTTTGATCGTTGCCTGACAATGTGTCCGCCTGCATGGTGCGCAGCAACTCGCCGTAGTCGATGGATGCGGCGTCGCCATCATCGACATAGCCTATCTTCTCCCATCGCAACTCTATGCCCCAATTGCCATCGGCAATGGGATCATATTTGGCCGGAAAGATCATGCCGACCGAATCGGCAGCGGAACTGGCAGGATTGCCCCAGGCTTCTGTCAAAACAGAGGCAGTGTCTTTCTTGTTAAGAAAATAGAACTTATCGCCAAGGGTCAGGTGTACACCTTCGGCAAGGTCCACCGTGCCGATCTTCGGCTCGATTTTGTCCAGGAAAGCCTTGCCGTCGTCATTGTACCCTTGGTAAAATTTAAAAAAATCCGAGGATTTTTCCGCCTGAGCGGGCCAGACCGAAAGGGCAAGGCCCAAACCAAGCCAAAGAGCTATCCGGCTCATCAATCCCCCCGATCGCTGCACAGATTGTCGTTGATATCTTAACAGCAATGCTTAATCAATATTGCATCCGCTATGTTTAGCGTGACGGCTTATTGTCTTCCTGAGTAGGAAGCAGTCTTCTTCTTCGCGCGGCAAGTCACCACGACATCACTGGAAGTCGAAGGCACTCAAGCCGGTGACCATCTCGTCGAGGCCGAGCGGTCGCGTCACCGGCGGCTCGGCGCGCGCCAGGCAGCCGGCGCGCTCGCAAAGCCGGCAGGCGGGGCCGACAGGCGTCGCCGCGACGGTGCCCGCCCCCATCTTCGCGCCGGTCGCCGCGCCAGGCAGCACCGTGCCATAGACGATCTCGTCGCGAAAGCCGATGTCGCAGCCGAGCAGCAGTGCCGTGCGGCGCGGTCGTTCGGAGAACGCGCCCTGCGGCCCCTCCAGCGTGCGGGCGATGCACAGGAACTCGGCGCCATCGGGCATTTCCACCGCCTCGACGAATATCTGGCCCGGCTGAGTGAAGGCGACATGCACGGGAAGCTTGGGACAGCCACCGCCGAAGCGGCTTTGCGGAAAGCCCTGGCTGCCGGCCTTGCGGAAGCGGTTTCCCGCATTGTCGATCTCCAGCATGAAGAAGGGCACGCCGGAAGCACCTGGCCGCTGCAGCATGGTCAGCCGGTTTGCCGCCTGCTCGAAGGAAACGCCGAAGCGCGAGCGCAGGACATCAATGTCGTAGCGTGAGCGAACGGCCGCCGCGTGAAAGGGCTGATAGGGCATCATCAGCGCATGGGCGGCGTAGCGGCCGAGTTCGAAGCGGGCAAGGCGGCGCGCCTCGTCCGTGGTCAGCCTCAGTGCCTGGATCTCACCGGCGACCGCAACCGACATGCGGATCAGGCAGGCCTCCATCGCGACTTCACGCAACTGGTCGAACGGCGACAGACGCTCAGACAGGAACAGGCGCTGCGAGTGGCGGTCGTAGCGGCGGCGCCAGTTCGGCATGGTGGCGACCGGCAGAACCTTGACCACGATGCCGTATTCGCGCTTCAGCCATGCCTTCAAGGCGCCAAACAGGTCGTCGCCGGGATCGAGCACCGACGTGAACGCCTCGGCCTCTTCCTCGAGCGAGACGAAATGGTTCGGTCGCCGCTCGAAAATCTCGCGCACCTCGTCGATCGGCAGGCGGGCGCCAGAGAGGGCGGTCGCCCGGCCCTCGCGGGCCAGAAGCTCGTTGAGATCGGACAGCCGCTCGGCTTGCTCGCGATAGGCGCGGAACAGTTTTATCACCGCGGCGGAGGCGTTGGGCGCCGCCTCGGCAAACTCGATCAATTCCTGGTCTCCCGGCAATTCGCCGACCAGCAGCGGGTCGGTGAACACCTCCTTGAGGGCAGCGACCGATCCCCTTGCCTCGCCCTGAAGCTCATGCGGATCGACCTTGTAGACGGAGGCGAGCTTCAGGATCAATTGCACCGTCAGCGGCCGCTGGTTGCGCTCGATCAGGTTGAGGTAGGACGGCGAGATGCCGAGCCCCTCGGCCATCGCCGTCTGGGTCAGGCCCTTGGCGCCACGGATGCGGCGGATGCGCGGCCCAGCGAAAATCTTCTGGTCAGCCATCGCCAATCCTTGACAGGAATTTACACGCCGCCCGCTGCATCCCGTCTCCTTCGCTTTACAGGATTGACAAATTTACAGCGCCTTGCTGTCAAATACAACACAGGTTTTCTCTTATATCCGCCCGATTTTACTGATTTTTCTAGCCCATGCGGTGCCAGAATGTAAATTCAGTCACATAGAAGCAGCCCGAGAATTGGCTGTGCAGAAATCTTCGGAGTGACCAATGACTGATTTTTACAACCTCGTCCCCTCGGCGCCTGAAGGTCGCTTCGACGGCATTGAACGTCCCTATTCGCCGGAGGACGTGAAGCGGCTGCGCGGTTCGGTGCAGATTCGTCAGAGCCTTGCCGAAATGGGTGCCAACCGGCTGTGGAAACTCATCCACGAGGAGGACTTCGTCAACGCGCTCGGCGCCATGTCCGGCAACCAGGCGATGCAGCAGGTGCGCGCCGGGCTGAAGGCGATCTACCTGTCGGGCTGGCAAGTCGCCGCCGACGCAAACACCGCCTCGGCAATGTATCCGGACCAGTCGCTCTATCCGGCCAATGCGGCGCCCGAACTGGTCAAGCGCATCAACCGCACGCTGCAGCGCGCCGACCAGATCGAAACCTCCGAAGGCAAGGGGCTTTCTGTCGAGACCTGGTTCGCGCCGATCGTTGCCGACGCGGAAGCCGGCTTCGGCGGTCCGCTCAACGCCTTCGAGATCATGAAGGCGTTCATCGAGGCCGGTGCCGCTGGCGTCCATTACGAGGACCAGTTGGCGTCGGAGAAGAAGTGCGGCCATCTCGGCGGCAAGGTGCTGATCCCGACCGCGGCGCATATCCGCAACCTCAACGCGGCGCGGCTCGCGGCCGACGTGATGGCTACGCCCACCTTGGTCGTGGCACGCACGGACGCGGAAGCTGCAAAGCTGCTGACCTCCGATATCGATGAGCGCGACCAGCCCTTCGTCGACTATGATGCCGGCCGCACGGTGGAAGGCTTCTACCAGGTCCGGAACGGCATCGAGCCTTGCATCGCGCGGGCCATTGCCTATGCGCCGCACGCCGACCTGATCTGGTGCGAGACCTCGAAGCCCGACCTGGCGCAGGCCAAGAAATTCGCCGAGGGGGTGCGCAGGCACCATCCAGGCAAGCTGCTCGCCTACAATTGCTCGCCGTCGTTCAACTGGAAGAAGAATCTCGACGACGCGACGATCGCCAAGTTCCAGAGGGAACTGGGCGCCATGGGCTACAAGTTCCAATTCATCACGCTGGCCGGCTTCCACCAGCTCAACTACGGCATGTTCGAACTCGCCCGCGGCTACAAGGCGCGGCAGATGGCGGCCTATTCCGAGTTGCAGGAAGCGGAATTCGCGGCGGAAGCCAATGGCTATACCGCGACCAAGCACCAGCGCGAGGTCGGCACCGGCTATTTCGACGCGGTCTCTATGGCGATCACCGGCGGCCGGTCGTCGACCACGGCCATGCATGAATCGACCGAGCACGCGCAGTTCAAGCCGGCCGCGGAATAGCGACCGGAAATACAGAGGAAACGCCCAACAGGGCCTCAGACACAGGAGAAGACCAATGGCATCGATAAGCCGCGTCAAGGAACGGGCCGAAGAGCAATCGACCACGATGAGCGTCGACCAGCAGGCGACAATCCGCATGCTGGCCAACGACCTGCACAGGCTCAACCAATCGGTGATGAAGGCGGTCGAGGCGGGCGTCTCGGTGGAGCTCGTGCGCTCCGCGAGGCACCATGGCGGCGACGGCAATTGGGGCGACCTGCTGATCCCGGTGATCGTTACACAACAAAGCCATGGCTGACCCGGAAGCGCTACAACCGGCCATTTGCCCGCGCCGCGTATGCGTAGGTGAATTTTATTTTCACGCAACCAAGCTATGGACAGGGCAGTACAGTACTGTTGCTTGAATCCACTGTGTGGGAGACGGTTTCAGAAGTCTTTTATTTCAACTTGACATAGGGTGCAATCTCACGCCAATTGTCCGCAGATTCAACTCTGCATTGAAATAGGGGCAAGATTCTTGGCCGACTTGGGTGCCTAGTGAGTGACGAGGGGGAGAGTACAAAACATCTGAATCGGGTGACCCGGGGTTCAAACATTGAGACGATCCGAGATCCTTCGCGGGTGCTTGTTGTCGGGAAGTCGCCGATCAATCGCGTCGTGGTGTCTAAAATCGTCGAGCGTTCCGGGCTCAAACCAATCTCGGAATCGCCTGAAATGGCGGTGAAGACCTTACGTTCGCTTATCCCCGGGGCGGTTGTCCTCGATGGTGGCCCCGACAACAAAGACTGCGACACGCTGATGTCCAGTATCGACACGTTGCGGCGAGCCGCGGGCAAGGCACTTCCTCCCGTGATCCTGCTTTCAACCAAGAATGGCACGCCGGAGAGCCTGGGCCTGGCGCATGTTGTCGACGCGGTGGTGGCCAAGCCGATCACGCCCGAACGGCTGCAACCGGTCATCGATCGCCTGACCGGCCGCTAAAACGATTCCAAAAGGCGAAACCGTTTTTTTCCATCCAGCATTGCGCGAAAAAAGCAGCCGGAGGTCTACGATCAAACTCTGTTCCTGATGCTTTCGACAAGCGCGGGCAATTGGCTGAGATCCGATATCTGGCGGAACCGCGGCTCGGCGACCGGCGCCTCGACATGTTCGAGCACCCAAGTCAATTCGTGCGGCACATGGACACCCCAGCCGCCGGCCTCGATGGCGGGCACCACGTCCGACTTCAGCGAATTGCCGACCATCATGCTCCTTGCCGGGCCATCGCCATGGCGGTCGAATAGGCGCGCATAGGTCGCGGCGGTCTTGTCGCTGACGATCTCGACGGCCTCGAACAACTCGCCCAGCCCGGAGCCGGCCAGCTTGCGCTCCTGATCGAACAGATCGCCCTTGGTGATCAGCACGAGGCGAAAGGTGCCGGCGAGCTTCTCGACCGTCTCGCGTGCATGCGGCAAGGGCTCGATCGGATGGCCCAGCATCTCGCGGCCGGCGTCGAGAATCTCCGATATGACGGAAGCCGGCACGCGCCCGTCGGTGACCTCTATCGCCGTCTCGATCATCGAGAGCGTAAATCCCTTGATGCCGAAACCGTAGATCGCGAGATTGCGCCTCTCGGCTTCCAACAGTCGAGCCGAGATCTGCTCGCCCTCGCCATGATCGGCCAGCATGGCGGCAAAGCGCTTTTCCGTCATGCGGAAGAACCGTTCGTTCTGCCAAAGCGTGTCGTCGGCGTCGAAGCCGATCGTGGTCAGTTCGCTGCTGGGTCTCATCGCCGGCTTCTCGAGTGCGGGAAGACGCCAAACCTATGCCGACCGGCAACCGGTTTTCAACCCGCAACGGCAAATGCCCGCGGCGGCTCCCCTTCCCTTCGGTCGCACGGCACGGCTATACTTGAAAATCCGCAACCCAATCTGGTGAATGATGCCGCCTGCAAAAAAGGAAGTCCGTCCGTCGAGCCGCGGAGGACGGGCGCGCACGCCTGCCTTCGTGAAAAACCTGCGAGGTGTGAAGAACTGGAAGGAAGTCAGCGATTGGCTGGAATGGCGCGGCATCGAGGATATCGAATGCATCACGCCTGATCAGGCCGGCGTGGCGCGCGGCAAGATGATGCCGTCGAAGAAATTCACTTCCAACACCTCACTGGCGCTGCCTTCGGCGGTCTTCATGACGACGATTTCCGGCGGCTATCCGGAGGACGGCAACGGCTTTCACTATCCGGAAGACGACGGCGACCTCAAGCTGATGCCGGACCTGTCGACATTGACCGTGGTGCCCTGGGAGGAAGACCCGACGGCCGCCGTCATCTGCGACCTCGTCCACCAGGACGGCCGCTCGGTCGAGTTCACGCCGCGCAATGTGCTGAAGCGCGTGCTGGCGGCCTATGACAAGCTTGGGCTGAAGCCGGTCGTGGCACCCGAAATCGAGTTCTACCTCGTGCGCAAGAATCCGGACCCGGACTATCCCCTGACCCCGCCTGTCGGCCGCTCGGGGCGCGCGATCGGCGGCGGCGCCGGCTATTCGATCGCCGGCGTCAACGAGTTCGACGAACTGATCGACGACATCTACCATTTCTCCGAAAGCCAGGGCCTGGAGATCGACACGCTCATCCACGAAGAGGGCGCCGGCCAGCTCGAGATCAATCTGCGCCACGGCGACCCGATCGAGCTCGCCGACCAGGTGTTCATGTTCAAGCGCACCATTCGTGAAGCCGCGCTCAAGCATGAGATCTACGCGACCTTCATGGCCAAGCCGATTCAGGGCCAGCCGGGCTCCGCCATGCATATCCATCAGTCGATCGTCGACAAGAAGACGGGCAGGAACATCTTTTCGGCCGAGGATGGTTCGGAGACCGAGGATTTCTTCCATTTCATCGGCGGCATGCAGAAGCACGTGCCGAATGCGCTGGTTATGTTCGCGCCCTACGTCAATTCCTACCGGCGGCTGACGCAGGCGGCCTCTGCCCCGGTCAACAACAAATGGGGCTACGACAACCGCACCACGGCGTTCCGCGTGCCGCGTTCCGATCCAGCGGCGCGGCGCGTTGAAAACCGCATCCCGTCCTCCGATGCCAATCCCTATCTGGCGCTGGCGGCTTCGCTTGCCTGCGGGCTGATCGGCATCACCAGGAAGATCAAGGCCGAGCCTCCCGTGCTGACCACCGCCAACGCGCACGAGATCGACCTGCCGCGCAGCCTGCTCGAAGCCGTCGACCTGTTCGAAGGCGACGAGGAACTCTGCGCACTGCTGGGCAAGTCCTTCGCCGCCACCTATGCGGCGATCAAGCGGGCGGAATTCGAAACGTTCATGGAAGTGATCAGTCCGTGGGAGCGGGAATATCTGCTGCTGAATGTGTGATGGTGAGTGAGTAGTGAGTAGTTGGTAGCGACTACTCACTACTCACTGCTCACTACCCGAACTCCCTCGAGTCTTCGCTCATCATGAACTACCAATCCCCCATTTCCCCCGGCCGGTCCTGGTATGAGGACACGGCTGGGCCGCGGCCCGAATATCCAACGCTCGACGGTGATCGGACCTGCGACGTCGTTATTATCGGCGGCGGGTTTACCGGCCTGTCGGCAGCGACGCATTTGGCCAAGGCCGGTACCAGCGTTGTCCTGATCGAAGCATATCGTTTTGGCGACGGCGCTTCCGGGCGCAATGGCGGCCAGCTCGGCACCGGGCAGCGTGCCTGGGCCGAGGACCTGGAGGCAGAATACGGTCTGTCCCGCGCCAGGGCGCTGTTCGATCTCGCCGAAGAGGCGAAAGCGCATCTGCTCGACTTCGCGGCCCTCAACCAGATCGATATCGACTACATGCCGGGCCAGCTCTCGGTCGCGCACAAGCCGCGCTATGTGGACGACTACAAGGCGCATGCCGAAATCATGGCCGGCCGCTTCTCATACCCGCACATCTCCTTCATGGATGCGAAGGAGACGGCGGATCGGCTGGGCTCGAGCGCTTATTTCGGCGGCACGCGCGATATCGGCACCGGCCATATCCATCCGATGAAGCTGGTGATCGGCACGGCGCGGGCGGCGGCACAAGCTAGCGCCCACTTGTTCGAAGGGACGCCATCGACCGGCATCGTCTCGGCAGGCGGCAAGGTCAGGGTCTCCACGCCGAGAGGGACGATCTCGGCGCAAAAATGCCTGATCGCGGTCAACGCCTATGGCGGCACGCTCGAGCCGGTGAGTGCCGCGCACATCATGCCGATCGGATCCTTCATCGGCGCGACCGTGCCGCTGGGATCGGATTCGAACGTGTTGCCGGGGGGCGAATCGGTCGACGATTCCCGCTTCGTCGTGCGTTATTTCCGCAAATCCAGGGATGGACGGCTGCTTTTCGGCGGACGCGAGGTCTATGGCGTCAACGATCCCAAAGATATCCACATCCACATTCGCCGCCAGATCGCGGAGCTCTATCCGGCGCTCGGCGATGTCGAGATCACCCATGGCTGGGGCGGCTATGTCGGCATCACCGTGCCGAGGAAGCCGTTCGTGCGTGAAGTGATGCCGAATGTGATCTCGGCCGGCGGCTATTCCGGTCACGGCGTCATGCTGTCGAACTTCTTCGGCAAGCTCTATGCCGAAACCATCACCGGCAACCGCGACCGGCTGAAGCTTATCGAGGAGCTGAAAATCCCGCCATTTCCTGGCGGCCGCCGGTTCCGGGCGCCGCTGCTTTTCCTTGCGCTCAACTGGTTTGCGCTGCGGGACAGGATCTAATGCGTCGCGCAAAGTGACCTTTGGGAAGAACGACATGCACAAAACAAGATCCAAGTGCGTCGTGGGGTCTTTTCCAACGCGACGTGCTTAGGCTGGGATTGGATCGCCGCTATCCCTGCGATCACGAACTCATGTAATATTGTAATATTCATGTAATATTTGTTGCCCGGGCGACACATTGCGGAATTGCCGGCAAAAGCGCAGAATCCTTGCTAATGGCGTACTGACGCCACAATCGCGGGCGAAAGGTCCGCATCTGGGCGATTGTTCGGGGATTGTTGCGGGCCCGCCCGCGTTTTGGGACCGATGCTGATCGAACGCGTGACTTGCGATATTTGATCGAAAGAACACCGGCCCGCTTATGGAGGTGGCAAGAGTGAGAGAGCCCTTCAGTTTCGGTGCTCCGGAACGTCGGCGCTTCGCCATGCAGTTCGGCTATGACATGCGCCCGTCATTCTGGCAGGGAGTCCGTTCGAACTCGCACCTGGTTATCGCGGCAATAGGCACCGCGGCACTGCTTGGCGTTGCCGCAGTGGCGCTCTGGCTGGCGTTGCCGACCGGCGAGAGGCAAGCAGCCGCCAGTCCCGAGCAGAGCATTCCGACCATTCCGGTGAAGACGACGAAAGTTCCCTCCTCGGGGACGACGGTGACGGTGGCGGCCGTGACGCCGCAGGCGGAGCGCAAGTCCAGCCAGGTGTCACTGACCAAGGCAGCGGCGGCGGTGGACATACCAGCGCTTGCCGCCAATGATCCCCGCTGGACAGGGGCGCAGCCGAAGGCTGCCGCGGCAACTGATCCCGATCAAACGGCGGCTCCCAGCCAGGTAGCCAAGCAGCCCGAGCCGGCGCCTGACAAAACAGCGGCGGCATTCGCGCAATCGTCTACCGATACCGATGCCACCGACGAGCTTGCCAAGGTCGCCGCGCCGAGCCCGCCTGCCAATAGCAGCAATCCCGATGGCGCGCAGACCGCCGCCATTCCGGAGACGCAGCCGCAAGCACCGGACCAAAAACCCGCGAATGCACAAGGCGAGGACAACGCAGCCAAAGCGAAGCCGCGCAAGGTGCCGGCGACAGGCAACGGCCGTATTCTCAGGGCTGTGACCATGCGCAGTGCTCCGAAGAAGGGGGCCACCCCCATCGGTACGATCCCTGCCCGGACCTCGGTGCAACTGATGGGCTGCAAGCAGTGGTGCGAGATCGTCTACAACGGCAAGCACGGCTGGGTGTACAAGAGCTACGTCAAGCCCGGCACGTAATATCCGACGATCGCCGCGTTCAGATGCAGCGCCCGCCATCGACCTCCAGCGCGACCCCGGTGATGAAAGCGGCCTCGTCCGAGGCCAGCCATAGAGCCGCGTTGGCGATATCGAGCGGGGTCGACAGCCTCCCGAGCGGGATCGAAGCGCGGAATGCCTCGCGGATCTCGGGCGTGTCGGCGCCCATGAATTTTTCAAGCATCCCGGTCTCGCCGGCGACCGGGCAAAGGCAGTTGACGCGAATGTTCCTGGGCGCGAGTTCCACCGCCATCGACTTGGTGGCGGTGATCGCCCAACCCTTCGAGGCATTGTACCAGGTGAGGCCGGGCCGCGGCCGCAATCCTGCGGTAGACGCCGTGGTCAAGATGACACCGCCGCCTTGCCGCTCCATGATCGGCACAACCGCAAGGGCGGCGTGATAGATCGCCTTCATGTTGACTGATGTGATCAGGTCGAAGGTTTCCTCGTCGACTTTGAGCATGTCGCCATTGCGATGGGTGAACCCGGCATTGTTGACCATGATGTCGACACGGCCGAAGGCGCTTTTGGCGGCATAGACCATCTCGTCGAACTCGGAGCGCAACGAAACGTCGGTCTGCGTCCAGATTGCCGCCTCGCCGATCTCATCGGCGACGCGTTTGGCACCCTTGGCGTTGAGATCGGCGACAACGACCCTGGCGCCCTCTTCCGCGAAGCGCTTGGCCATGCCTTCGCCGAAGCCCGATGCCGCACCGGTGATGATGGCGACCTTGTTTTCCAGACGCATGCTTTTCCCGCTCATGGACTTCCTCGATATCACTGCACAGCTTGCACAAGGGCTGGCGACCGATGCAATCGATGCCGCAAGGCGCGCCGATTTCTCCCTTAGCTTTCGTCACATTCACGTTCTATGCTGCAACTGCGAAAGCCTCCGGAGTCTTCGTTCACCGACAAGCCTCCCGGCGGCGCCAGTGTCAAGCGCACACGTGGACCGACGCAAAATCCAGCGGTTGGTCCTTGATGTGACACCATGGCACTGGAAAATTTAAATCGATTAGAATATATCAGCCGCGTACTTGCGACCGGCGTCAAAGCGGACAGACCATGACCAGCCAGATCATCCCCGTCGACCCTTTCGACTTCATCATTTTCGGTGGTACCGGCGACCTGTCGGAACGCAAGCTGCTGCCGTCGCTCTACTATCGCCAGCGCGACCATCAATTCTCCGAGCCGACGCGCATCATCGGCACGTCGCGCTCGAAAATGAGCGACGAGGAGTTCCAGGCTTTCGCCAAGCAGGCGATTTCGGACCATGTCAAGCCGGCCGATATCGATGCCAAGGAGTTGAAGACCTTCCTCGCCCGGCTTTCCTACGTCCCGGCCGATGCAACGAGCGGCGCCGGCTTCGACAAGCTGAAAAAGGCGATCGGCGAAAGTGACCACATCCGCGCCTTTTACCTGGCCGTGGCGCCGGCGCTGTTCGGTGACATCTCGCACAAGCTCAAAGAGCACAATCTGATCACGCCGAATTCGCGCATCGTGCTGGAGAAGCCGATCGGCCGCGATCTTGCCTCAGCGCAGGTGCTCAACGACCTGGTCGGCGACGACTTCCACGAAAGCCAGATTTTCCGCATCGACCACTATCTCGGCAAGGAGACGGTGCAGAACCTGATGGCGCTGCGCTTTGCCAATGCGCTGTACGAGCCGCTGTGGAATTCCGCCCACATCGACCACGTGCAGATCACCGTCGCCGAGACCGTGGGCTTGGAAGACCGCGTCACCTACTACGACAAGGCCGGTGCGCTGCGCGACATGGTGCAGAACCACATGCTGCAGCTGCTTTGCCTCGTCGCCATGGAAGCGCCCTCGTCGATGGACGCCGACGCGGTGCGCGACGAGAAGCTCAAGGTGCTGCGGGCGCTGAAGCGCATCAACGGCAACGAGGCGCCGAAGCACACCGTGCGCGGCCAGTACCGCGCCGGTGCGTCGGCCGGGGGACCGGTGAAAGGCTATGTCGAGGAACTCGGCAAGGACAGCAACACCGAGACCTTCGTCGCCATCAAGGCCGAGATCGGCACCTGGCGCTGGGCCGGCGTTCCATTCTACCTCAGGACCGGAAAGCGGCTGGCGACCCGGGTTTCGGAAATCGTCATCGAGTTCAAGCCGATCCCGCACTCGATTTTCGGCGACAGCGGCGCGGGGCCGATCTTTGCCAACCAACTGGTCATCCGGCTGCAGCCGGACGAAGGCGTCAAGCAGTTCATCATGATCAAGGACCCAGGCCCTGGCGGCATGCGGCTGCGCCAGATCTCGCTCGACATGAGTTTCGCGCAGTCTTTCGACGGCCGCGCGCCTGACGCCTATGAACGGCTGATCATGGATGTCATCCGCGGCAACCAGACTCTGTTCATGCGCCGCGACGAGGTGGAAGCCGCCTGGAAGTGGATCGACCCGATCCAGAATGCCTGGGAAGGCGCCAAGCAGGAAGCGCAGGGCTATACGGCAGGCACATGGGGGCCGTCGGCCTCGATAGCACTGATCGAACGTGACGGGCGGACATGGCACGAGAGCAATTGAACGGCGCCAGCTACAACTGGAACGCTTTTCCCGACCGTCCGCAACTGGCCTTGGCGCTGGCTGGCCGCGTCGCCGATGCCCTGACCAAGGCGATCACCGGGCGCGGCACGGCATTGCTGGCGGTCTCCGGCGGCACGACACCGGCAAAGTTCTTTGCCACGCTCTCTGCGGCGCCGATCGCCTGGGACAAGGTGATCGTGACGCTGGTCGACGAACGTTTCGTGCCGGCCTCCTCGCCGCGATCCAATGCCGGGCTGGTTGCCGCCAACCTGCTGCAGAACGCGGCCAAGGCGGCCCGCTTCGTTCCGCTCTACCACGAGGCGGTCGGCATCGAGGATGCTGCAGCATCCGACGATGCGGCCCTGCGATCCCTGCCCTGGCCGCTCGATGCCGTGATCCTCGGCATGGGGCCGGACGGCCATACCGCCTCATTCTTTCCCGACGCCGACGATCTGCCGAAGCTGCTCGACCCCGCCTCGGACAGGATCATCCTGCCGGTTCACGCCGCAAGTGCGGGTGAGCCTCGGCTGACCCTGACCCTGGCGCGGATCATCGACGCCGGTTTCATCGCGCTGCACATCGAGGGCGAGGACAAGCGCACCGCCTTCGACGGCGCGGCCGCGTCCGGGCCGCGAAAGCCGATCCGTGCCGTGCTCGACGCATCGCCCAAGCCCGTGGAGGTTTTCTGGGCGCCCTGATTTCAAGTTTACAAGTGGTCCCGGCAACGGCGGGAGGATGTTTCCGGGACCTCGCCTGAAAGGACCTGATCCCATGACCGCAAGACGAGACATCGAAGCCATCACCGAACGGATACGCCAGCGCTCCAAACCGGGCCGGGAGCGCTACCTCAGCCGTATCGCCGAAGCGTCGAACCAGACCGCCAACCGGTCGGTGCTGTCCTGCGGCAACCTTGCCCATGGCTTCGCGGTCTGCAGCCCCTCGGAAAAGCTGGCGCTCGGTGCCGACAAGGTGCCCAATCTCGGCATCATCACCTCTTACAACGACATGCTGTCGGCGCATCAGCCCTTCGAGACCTTCCCTGCCCTGATCAAGGAGGCCGCGCGCGAGGCGGGCGGCATCGCCCAGGTCGCGGGCGGCGTGCCGGCGATGTGCGATGGCGTGACCCAAGGCCAGCCCGGCATGGAGCTGTCGCTGTTTTCGCGCGACGTGATCGCCATGGCAGCCGCGATCGGCCTGTCGCACAACATGTTCGACGCCGCCGTCTATCTCGGCGTCTGCGACAAGATCGTCCCGGGTCTGGTGATCGCCGCACTAACCTTCGGCCATCTGCCGGCGGTGTTCATTCCTGCCGGCCCGATGACGACAGGCCTGCCCAACGATGAGAAGGCCAAGGTCCGCCAGCTCTATGCCGAGGGCAAGGCAGGACGCGCCGAACTCCTGGAAGCCGAGTCCAAGTCGTATCACGGGCCGGGCACCTGCACCTTCTACGGGACGGCGAACTCCAACCAGATGCTGATGGAGATCATGGGCCTGCACACGCCGGGCGCGTCCTTCGTCAACCCCGGCACGCCCCTGCGCGACGCCTTGACCCGCGAAGCGACGAAACGGGCACTGGCGATCACCGCGCTCGGCAACGCCTATACGCCGGTCGGGCGGATGATCGACGAACGTTCGTTCGTCAATGGCGTCGTCGGCCTGCATGCCACCGGCGGCTCGACCAACCACACCATCCACCTGATCGCCATGGCCGCCGCCGCCGGCATCGCGCTGACCTGGCAGGATATTTCCGACCTCTCGGAAGCGGTGCCTCTGTTGGCACGGGTCTATCCGAACGGACTTGCCGACGTGAATCATTTCCATGCAGCCGGCGGCCTCGGCTTCCTGATCCGCGAACTGCTCGACGAAGGCGTCCTGCACGAGGATGTGCAGACGGTGTGGGGCGAAGGCCTGCGGCCCTATGCGGTCGAGGCAAAGCTCGGCGCCGACGGCGCTGTGCTGCGCGAGGCTTCGCCGCGCGCAAGCGGCGACGAAAAGGTGCTGGCGCCGTTCAACAAGGCTTTCCAGGCGACGGGCGGCCTGAAGGTGCTGGTGGGCAATCTCGGTCACGCCGTCATCAAGACATCGGCCGTCAAACCGGAGCGGCGTGTCATCGAGGCGCCGGCCAAGGTGTTCGACAGCCAGCAGGGGCTGAACGACGCCTTCAAGGCGGGCACACTCACCGGCGACTTCATCGCCGTCATCCGCTTCCAGGGTCCGAAGGCCAACGGCATGCCGGAATTGCACAAGCTGACCACCGTGCTCGGCATCCTGCAGGATCGCGGCCAGCGCGTGGCGCTGGTCACCGACGGGCGCATGTCGGGCGCCTCCGGCAAGGTGCCGGCGGCAATCCATGTGACGCCGGAAGCGGTCGAGGACGGGCCGATCGCGCGGATCCATGACGGCGATATCATCCGCCTCGACGCCGATGCCGGCACGCTGGAAGTGCTGGTGCCAGGCACCGAATTCGCGCTGCGCCGCACGGCCGAAGTCGATCTCATCGGCAATGAATTCGGCTTCGGACGCGAGTTGTTCGCCGGCTTCCGCCAATTGGTGGGCCGCGCCGATCACGGCGCCAGCGCGTTCGGCACTGCCTGACGCATTCTGTCCGGCATGAAAAAGGGCGGCACGTGGCCGCCCTTTTTGCCGGTCGAAATCGCAATCCTCATTGCACCGTCAGTTCAACCCGCTCTCCGGCCTTCACGGTCACGGCGCCTTCCTTCTTGCTGTTGTCCGACTTCTCCGAAACCACGGCGTAATCGCCGGCCGCTATCGTGGCCTGATACTTCTCGTCATAGGCATAGCCGATCGACTTGCGATTGCCATTGATGTCCTTCTTCGTCTCGAAGATCTCGATCTTGGAGGTGCCAGGCGCCGTGATTGCCAGCACGCCGGCATTCATGGCGACCTTGAGGTCCTGGAACTCGCCGACCTTGACGCTGAAAGGCTGTTCCACGACGGCGAGATCGACCGTCGCGATCAGCACATAGTCATCGGGCGGCAGATCGAACTTGCTGTCGGGGCCATAGGCATAGGTGACCTCGTCGCGGGTGCCATCGATCTTCTTCTTGGCCTTGAGCACCTTGAAGCCGATGCCTGAACCGTCAGCCTTGTCGCCGCCGGCCACATAGTATGCGTTGGCAACGACATGGCCGACGCCGACGATGATGTCCTTGTCGATCACCCTGCCCGCGGCGAGCGGGATCGTTTCGGTGACCACGCCCTGCCCGATCGTGACGGTCACTTTCTCGTCGCCGGCCGGCAACACGACTTTCGTGTCTCCATAATAGGTCGGAGGGTTGTCGACGCCCGGATAGGCGATCACGACAGCCGCCCCGCTGGCCACATCGGCACCTTGGCTCGGACGCGGATGCAGGATGAGTGTGCCGGCATTCAAGGTGAACAGCGGCTTGTAGACCTGGCCCGCCTCGATCTCGATCTTCTGCTCCGTCTTGGCCTCACCGTCGCGCGCGACGACGATGTAGTCGCCCGGTTCCAGATTGGCTTTGTAGTCGCCGTATTCGGTGGTGACGTTGTCGCCGCGCGTGCCGTCCGATTTGGCCTTGTAGACTTCCCAGGCATTGCCGTCGGTGACAGGATCGCCGCCCTCGGCCAGCACCACGGTCGGCATGAAATTGAACTCGGGCTTCGCCGGCTCGGGCGCTGGTGCCGGAGCGGGGGCCGGTGCTGGCTCGGGCGCCGGTGCCGCGACGGTCTCGACCAGCGCCTCCTGCAGCGCCTTCTCATCGGAAGCCTGGATGTATTTGCCGCCGGTATTGTCGGCGAGGCAGGCAATCTGCTTACCTTCGTCGGCGGTCAGGCCGAAGCCGACGACGTCGGCGGTGAAATCGACGCCGGAGGCTTCGAGTTCCTTGCCCAGCGCACAAGGGTCGCCGCCGCACGTTTCGAGCCCATCGGTGATAAGAACGACAGTTGCCTTGTCCTCGGTGTATTTCAGCGCTTCGGCCGCCTGCTTGACGGCTGCCGTCAGCGGCGTCTTGCCGAGGAACTTCATGCTGTCGGCGGCTGCCGAGATGGCGCTTGCCGAGCCCGCCTGGGGCGGCACGATCAGTTGGATGTCGTCGCAGCTGCCTTTTTCGCGATGGCCATAGGCCATGAAGCCGATCTCGTCGTCGGCAGGAACCGATTGAAGCACGGTCCTCAGCGATTCGCGGGCGATTTCCAGCTTGGGCTTTCCGTCGATCTGCGCCCACATCGATCCCGACGCGTCGAGGATGATGATGACCTTGTTGGCGGCAAAGCCGAATGTCGTCGTCGACAAAAGGAGGATCGCCGCAGCGACGCTCCGCGCAAGTATCGCCATCGAAATCTCCTGAGTTAGCCACCCCGTCCGCTGGCCGAAGCTATTTGAGCGCGTGCAGGGACACAAGCCACCGCTATCAGCGATAGCTCGCATAGGGCCCGTGCGTACCCAATTCAGTATGTCGTGCGGCGCTCTTCCGAGGGCGGGCGGCCAAACTGCAGCCGATAGCTCTGGGCAAAATAGGAATGCGAGGTGAAGCCGGTCGCGATCGCCACGTCGAGGATCGGCATGTTGGTCTGGCGCAGCAATTCGCGCGCGCGCTCCAGCCGCAGCCGCATGTAGTAGCGCCCCGGCGTGACGTTGAGATGGCGCAGAAACAGCCGCTCCACCTGGCGCACCGAGAGGCCCGCCGACTTGGCGAGCTGTACCGCCGACAGCGGCTCGTCGAGATGGTCGGCCATCAATTCGACGATGCGTCGCAACTTCTCCGACTTGCCGGTGAGGTCACGCTCCGGCCCGACGCGCTGGCGGTCTCCAGCGGAGCGGATGCGCTCGTGCTGGAACTGGTTGGCGACGCCATTGGCGAGGTTGGAGCCGAAATCGCCACGCACGATCTCCAGCATCAGATCGATCGAGGTGGTGCCGCCGGCGCAGGTGTAGCGTTTGCGGTCGATCTCGAAGACGTTGCCCGTGCAGTTGATGTCGGGAAAGCGCTCGACGAAGCCGGCGCGGTTTTCCCAATGGATGGTGCAGCGATAGCCTTCGAGCTGGCCGGCCTCGGCCAGCAAGTAGGATCCGACCGACAAGGCACCAAGCGCGTTGCCGCGCCGGCCCCAGCTGCGCAAGGCGGCCAGAACCTTGCTCTTGCCCGGAAATTCTGTCGTCAAGCCGACCGAGACGAAGAGAATATCGACCGGCGGCAGGTCGGCGACGGCGTAGTCGATCTTGAGCGGCAGGCCGTTGGAAGCCATCACCGGGTCACCATCGGCCGACACAGTTGTCCAGCCGTAGAAGTCGCGACCGAGCAGGCGGTTCGCCGACCGGAACGTATCGATCGCGGCGGCCAGCGAGAACATCGAAAACTTGTCGACCAGCAGGAAAGCGAACTGCCGGCCGCCTTGAACGGGATCATTCGTGACCGGCCGTTCCGGGGAAATAGTGGGGTTCGGCAAAGCTGCGGCTTTCAGGGTCAACCCGGGCTCAGAAGGAAGGCCGCTTCAGTCCGGCCGCAAGGTAGGCCGAAGCTAACGTATTGGCCATCAACATGGCAATGGTCATCGGCCCGACGCCGCCGGGCACCGGAGTGATCGCGCCGGCCGCCCTGGCCGCTTCGGCATAGGCGACATCGCCGACGAGACGCGACTTGCCCTCGCCTTTCTCGGGCGCGGGAATGCGGTTGATGCCGACATCGATGACGGTGGCGCCAGGCTTGACCCAGTCACCCCTGATCATTTCCGGCCTGCCGACAGCGGCGACCAGGATGTCGGCCGTGCGGGCAAGCGCCGGCAGGTCCTTGGTGCGGCTATGCGCGATGGTGACGGTGCAGTTGGCGGCAAGCAGCAGATTGGCCATCGGCTTGCCGACGATGTTGGAGCGGCCGACGACAACGGCGTTGAGGCCGGACAGATCCTTGCCGCGCACGCGCTCGATCAAAAGCATCGAGCCGGCGGGCGTGCAGGGAACGAAGGCCGTGTCGAGTTCACCGGTGCCGAGCTTGCCGACATTGATAAAATGGAACCCGTCGACGTCCTTGTGCGGCGCGATCGCCTGGATGATCTTGCCGGCATCGACATGGGCTGGCAGCGGAAGCTGGACCAGGATGCCGTTGATTTCAGGATCGGCGTTGAGTTCGGCGATGAGCTTGAGCAGCGCCTCTTGGGACGTTTCCGCCGGCAGCGTGTGCTGAAGCGAATGAAAGCCGCATTCCTTGGCGGTACGGGATTTGGAGGCGACATAGACCTGGCTCGCCGGATCCTCGCCGACGATGACCACGGCCAGGCCTGGCTTGGCCTGGCCCTTGGCGACCAGCTCGGCGGTCAGCGCCTTGACCGTCCGCACCACGTCTTCGGCAACGCTTTTTCCGTCAATCACTTCGGCCATGCCACCCTCAACATCGTTCCGCCCAACGCCGCTTCGAGAACATAATGCCGCGGCGCAGGCAATCTGCAGCGCGGCATTGTCACGAAAATACAAGCTCGCAATCCCGTCAAAGCGCCTTCCCATGCCGTTTACGCGAAACCGGCACGGTTTTGTTCGGCCTCCGCAGCCTATCTGATGGTTCAGAAGTAGCGGCGGCGGGTGCGGTTTTCCGTGAGTTCGCGGACCGCTTCGCGGAATTCACGCAGGCTGGCGCGAATCTCTTCGACCGATGCTTGTTCGCCACCCTCCTCGACCGGGGTCGGCCTCGCGGGCGGGGCGGCCGGTGGCTGCGCCGGAGGAGCGGGCGGCGGCGGATACGGCATCTGCGTCGCATAACGTCCCGCTGAGCTTTGCGTGGAGGGATGGCCCGCTTGCGACCAGGGCTGCGCCTGGGGGTAGCCCAACGGCTGTGCATAGGGAGAGGACGGAAACGGGGGAGCCGGGTACGTTGCCTGTTGCGGCATCAGGGGCGAGCGCGAAGGCAAGGTCATCCGCTGCCCATACCCCGCATCGGGGCCCGGCTGGAAGGGTGACTGCGAATAATCCAGGCCGGCCGCCTGCCGAGGCCCGAAACCGGACTCCGGATGGCCAGGAAATAGCGGAGCGTTGACAGGCCGTCCGTTGTCGGCGAAGGCGGGCAGGCCGAACCCGCTGGAGATGTCGTCGTCGGCTTCGGCGGACGGCTTGCGGGACATGGCCTTGCGCATTCTCGACATAAGTGCGCCGATCCTCCCGGAGCTTTCGGCGGGAGCGGCCTCGGTCCGCGTGACCGGCGGCGGTGGTGCGGGCGGCGGCGGCACAGGCGCTGCCGCCATCGGTGGCTCTGGCGGAGGCTCCGCCCGGAATGCCTGCTCCTCGCGAGGCGCTCTCTGGTCAGCCAACTTGCGTTCGTCCACCTTGCGCTCGCGGCGTGAGCGCGCGCTTGCCGTCTCGCGCAGGCTGTCATAGGTGCCACGCAGAGCGCCGAGGCCAACCCCGGCGGCAAGGCCAAGCAGCAGGCCGGCCAGCGCCACCAAGGCCCGTGAGGGTCCATTTGGCTCGAGTGGAGCCTGGGCGGGAGTGATCACATTGATGTTGGTCGTGTTGATGCCCGTCTGTTCACCAGTCTCCTTGGCGCGCAGGAGATATTGTTCGTAGACGGAACGCTTGGCTGTGGCCTCGCGCTCCAGCTCCCGCAGGGCAACCAGGTCGCTGTTGACGTCGCCGCTTTGGACCTTTGCCTGGGCCAGCCGGGAAGCGAGGTCTTGTTCGAGCTGAACCGCGCGCTTCAAGTCGACCTGCAGCGAAGAGGCGATGCGGCGCAGTTCGGCCGCGATGCGCTCGCGCGCGCCGGCGATCTGGGCGTCGAGGGCCTGGAGTTCTGGATGCCGCGGTCCCAGCCGGACCGCGGCACGATCGGCCTCCTGCTTCAGCGTTGCATATTGCGAGCGCAGATCGCTCATGGTGTTGGAGTTGATCTCTTCAGGCAACGTGCCGGTCAGAACGGAATTGACGTCCAGCGAACGCGCCGACGCCGCCCGGGCGTTGAGTTCCAGCGTGCGGGCGCGGGCGACCGAGAGCTGCTCGTTGAGCTTCAGCATTTGATCGTCGCTGATCAGATGGCCTTGCGCGTCGACCAGGCCATGCGTGGCCCTGAAATCCTCGACCTTGCGTTCGGCCGCCTCGACCCCCTTGCGCAGATCATCGAGCTTGGACGTCAATTCGTTCGTCGCGCGTCCGGCCATGTCGGACTGGTATTTGGCGGCTTCCTGCTGGAAGACGGTCCTCGTCGTGTTGGCAATGAGCGCCGACTTGTCGCCGTTCTGGGTTACGGCGCTGACGGAAATGACAAACGTCTTGCCGCTGCGTTCGACCGACAGGCTCTTGGCCAGATTGCCGACAGCCAGAGCCTGGCGGCGAACCTCATCGACGCCGCCCGGCCCATCGTTGCGTGACACGATCGAGCGGATGAGCGACATGACGCCGAGGCCGCCGGAGCCCTGGCCATTGAATTCCGGATCGTTGACGAGGTTGAGATTCTTGACGACCTGATCGAGAACGGTGCCCGAGGTGAGCATCTTGATCCGGGTTTCGACGACGGCCAGCGCGGCATCGGGCTGGCCTACCGGTTGGGTGAGATCGCGGTCGGAAAGCTTCAGGTCGCCCGGCTCGATGATCAGTTCGGTCGTGGCTTCGTATTTCTTCGGCATCGACAAGGCGATGGCAACGCCAAGTCCAGCGCCCAGTATCGTGGTCGCAACGATCAGCAGCTTCGACCTGGCAACGCCGCGAACGACCAGCATCGGATCGATCAGCGGCTTCCATTGCTGACTGTCGGCCCCGCCCTTGGAGGACGGGTCGGCTCCGCCCGTAGCGCGGGACCCGATTGCATCATGGGCGCCACCCGTGCCCGAAGGTTCCTCCGGGGCGGGCCTTGCTTGCGGCATGTCGGGTGGCAAATCGCCAGTGCGGGTTTCCCGCCGCGAACGCCAGGCGCCGGTAGGTTCAAACGGCTGCTCCTCGTCCAGGCGAGACCGTTCGGCGTTCTCAGCTGCCGATCGAGGCGGGCTCGCCCTCGTCTCGCGACGGGAACGAGCCAGGCGATGGCGCGTGGCGGCATCCTCGCGCCATGAAGGGTCCGCGCGGTCTCCTATCGACACCAGCGAAGCATCGTCCTCGCCACGCACGGCTTCGCCAAGCGCCAGCAAGGAGCGCTCGCGCTTCCAGTCTTCACGGTTTTCCCTGTCGACCATGTCGTGGAGCTTTACTCTTGGCCGCTTGGCAGCGGCGGTCGGCCATTCGTTAAGCCACGCTAAACAGGCATAGGAAACAAAAGGTTAATTTTCGAAAGAGGACGGCAAGAATTCACGTCATGATTGTAAGAATTTTCAACACAACTAAACGCTTCAGAACGGCGCGTTAAACTTTCCAGCCTATGCATTTTCCTCGACGTATGACTGAGGCCAGCGACATACCGCAAAGGCGGACCTTCGCGCGGATCGGCACCTTGATGGCCGAACGGCGGGGGCTGGTGCGCGACTATTTTTCGGCGATCAGCGGCGCCGGCGGGCGATTGGTGTTTTCACTCGCCTATTTCATCGCGCTCGCCAATACGCTGTCGATCGCAGAGTTCGGCATGTTCGCCACCGCCTCGGCGGCCGGCGTCACGCTGTCGAGGCTTCTCGCCTTCGGTTTCATTTCGGCACTCTACCGCACCGCCACCATCCGCCCCAATCTGATCGGCACGTTCACGGCGGGTTTCCTGCTGCTCGGCGCCGTCTCGCTGCCGCTTTTGGCCGTGGCCTCGTTCGGCGTCTACCTGATCTTCTTTGCCGGCACCGTGCCGCTGTCGGTATTCACGGCCATCGTTTTTGCCGAGGCACTGCTGTGGCGGCCGGTGGAAGTGGCGCTGATTGTCAACAACGGGCTGGGCAAATTCGGCCGTGCAGCCGTGCTGGCGATCCTGGCCACCGCACTGCGGGCGCTTGGCGCGGTGTTGTTCATGGTCTCGCCACAGCATGGCATTTGGATGTGGTCGTGGTTCTACATAGGGGCCAACGCCGCCTCGCTGCTTTTGGCTTTCGGCTGGTTCTATCCACGCCAGCGGCTGCGGCTGCGCATCGAACTCTATCTGCGGCGGCTCGCCGATTCCATCTATGTGGCCGGCGCCGAGGTGTTGTTCTACCTGCAATCGGAATTCGACAAGCTGCTGGTGCTGGCGATCGGCGGCCCGCATTTGGCCGGCATCTATGCCATCATCATGCGGCTCGTCGACCTGACGGCGATCCCCATCCGTACCTTCTCCATGATGCTCGTGCAGCGCATGATGCGCGCGCCGGAGCTGCTGTCGCGCCTTGCGATAAAGAGCGGCATCGAGGGCGGCGTGTTCCTCGTTTCAACGCTGGCGCTGGCAGCGCTTGGCATCGTGCTGCATTTCTTTCCCAACGCGCTCGGCAGGAATGTTTCCGAGGCCTCACCCCTGGTGGCGCTGGCGATCTGCGTGCCTGGACTGCGCAATCTGGTCGAATACCAGGCCGAGCTTCTTTTCGCGCGCGGCCAGACGCTGGTGCGAGCGCTCAATCTCGGCCTGCTCGCCGCCCTCAAGGCGCTGCTGCTAATCTATGTGCTGACCACCATTTCCGAAACATCTGATCTGGTGCTGTCGCTCAACATCGTCTTCCTGCTGCTCTACCTCGCGTCCATGCTGCTGACCTATTCGGCGCTGCGCAGACCGGCCAAGGCAATCTAGGACAATCAGCGATCAAGCCCGATCAGGCGTCGGATCCGGCCTATATCGGTGCCGATAAAGGACTGCATGCCGATTGCCACCTGCTCTGGCGCCATGCTGGCAACGAAGCGGCGGAACTCGTCGTCCGACAGCGCCTCGCCCGTCCAGTGGACGCGGCAGAATTCTTCCGAACCGTGGAAGTGGCCGGCTCCGTCCAGCAGATCGTCGACATAGCGTCCGTAGATCATGCATTCGGAGAATTTGCGCGCCGAGCCGATGACCTCGACCCAGTCGCGGCCATGGACCTTTTCGATCCGGCCGCACATGGCAAGCACCGTGTCGCGGCGCCAGGCGATCAGCGTCGAGATATAATCATGGACCGATCTCCGGGACGAATCGATGCCAAGTGCCGTTCCGGCATTGCACGACCACAAGCGATGCTCGTCATGGCCGTCATCGGCGAGCACGCCATCCCGACGGAACAAACGCGCCTTGCCATCGCGCCAGAAGGCACCGCAATCAAACGCCTTCAGGAAAGCGACGTCGGAATCGCAGAAGATCAGCACATCTTCCCCTGCGTGCGCCGATATGGCGATACGGCGCAGCTGCTGCACGTGCCAGCCACGCAGCGGCTGGGTTTTCAGGCTGAGCCAGACGCGGCGGCGAAACAGGCTGAGCGGATCGTCGAAGGCGCGCAGCCAGCGCGGCAGGAGATCCCGCTCATCGACGACCGAACGGCGGCTGGTCTGCAACTGGCGGAAAAGCGCAAGGTCGCGATGTTCGACCAGAATGTAGTGGTGCGCGGCACCCGAGACATGCCGGTCAAGCGTTTCGCACAGCAGTCGGCAGCGTTCGAAATCCGGGGCGTAGCTTGCCGTCACAACCGCTGCTGTCGGCGCCTTCGGCAACAGGCCTGGGCCGGCCAGCGGGTCTGGGACGAACCGCTTGTTCAACGAAACTCTCCGGGAGCATCTGTGACGGCCTCGGCGCCGCGCGCCCATTTCTGCTTGACGACCCGCCACAGGAACAGGGGGTTGCCGACCACGTAGCGGCGCCAGAGCCGGCCGGGCTCGACGGCCAGCCGGAACAGCCATTCCAGCCGCAGGCGGCGCATCCACAGCGGCGCGCGCGGCACCGAGCCGCTCAGGAAATCGAGCAGCGCGCCGACCGCGATCGGCAGCGTGCAATGGCGTTCGTCGATGTGACGTTCAATCCACAATTCCTGGCGCGGCACGCCCATCGCGACCAGCAGCATATCAGGCCGTAGCTTTGCGATCCGGTCGATGATCTCCGGCTCCTGCGCGGGGGAGAAATAACCGTCGTGAATGACCACGAAGTTGTGCTGCACGGCAAGTGCCGCCAGCTTCATCGACGCCGCCTCGGCGTTGACACGGGTCGCACCGAGCAGTCCCACCGTCAGCGGCCTCTTGGAAGCCTGCAGGAAGGCCGGCACGAAATCGGTGCCGTTGAGATTGTCGGGAAACGGCGCGCCGTAGAGAAGCTTCGCGGCGAGATCGACGCCGATGCCGTCCGGCAGGATGAGGAAATCGTCGAGCGCCTCGGCGAACACCGGGTCGGTGTGGGCGATATTGGCATTGTGGGCGTTGAGGAAACTGACCTTGGTGAAGCGCCGCTCGGCGATCAATCGGTTCAGCAAGGCAATCGCATCGTCCCAGCGGATCGCCAGCACCGGGATGCCGAGGATTGCCTTCAGGCTGTCAAAGCCGAACGCGGCGCGGGCGGCGTGCATGTTCATGCAAACACCTCCTCCCGCACGGCGCCGATTTTTTCGAGACCGACACGAACCGCGGCGTCGAGCGCCTTGACCTGCCGGCGATGGAAGGTGCTGCCATCGACATCGTGAATGTCGGCCGCGGCTGCCTCCAGGGCCCGGGCGAAGCCGGCCGGATCGTCGGTGACGACGCAATTGTCGGGGCGATGACCGATACCGCGCAGCGACCGGCTGGTGGCCACCGAGGGCAGGCCAAGTTCGAAGGTTTCGATGGTCTTCAGCTGCACGCCGTTGCCCGCGGTGCTGATCAGCGGGATGACGGCCGCGCCGCGCACGAAAGCCCTGGCATCCGCGACACGGCCGACAAACTCGACGCCCGGATGCGCGGAGGTGACGCCGGAAGGCATGTGACCCGCTATGCGGATGCGGAAACCAGGCCGCAGATGCGGCACCACCTTGCCCAGGAACCAGTCGAGGCCGATGCGGTTCGGCTGCCAGGTCCAGGTGCCGATCAGGGCCGCGTCACAGTCGATCGCGCGCCGGCCGTTCCGAACTGGCGCCGTGGCGCCGGTCACCAGCGGCAGCACCGCCGAACGATCATCCGAGGCGACGCCAAGTGCCCCGCGATCCTCCTCGGCCAACGTGAAGACAAAACGCGCGCGGCGGCAGAGGCGCTCTTCGACCAGTTTGAGCAGCCTTGCCTCGCGCCGAAACAGCAGGCGCTGGAAAATGCCGGCGGCGGCAACGGCGTTCTCCCGCGCCGAGAGATGCTCGACATTGTGGGCGACGAAAATCGAAGGCCGGTCTTCGAAGACCCGTTCGAAAGCACCGGCGAACTGCACGGAATTCAGCACATAGCCATCGAACGGACCGGCTCGTTCGAGGGCGGCCTGAACATCGTGGCTGGACACCGCACGCAACTTGACCGACGCGAAGGTCAGGCCTGAAAACATCGCCTTGCCGACCCAGACAAGCTTTTGCAGCGGCGAAGCACTTTCGGTGCGCACGTCGACCGCCCCCAGCACCACGGTATTTTCGGGATCGGCCGCGGCTTTCCCGGGCCAGGTGAAGCCGATGACCGTGACGCGCGCGCCGGCGCGCCGCAGGGCGGCGATAATCGCGGCGTTGGCTATCTCGTAGCCCGAGGCGAGAGCACCGTCGGGCACGATCGATGTGGCGAACAGCAGATGCATCTTACCTATCCTGTGGTGTAGCCGGTAGCAAAGCGCGGTGAACCCTTGATTAAACGAGCACGCTCAACGCCCCAAAACCCATGTCTGGCGGGCCTCTCCGTGCAAGGTGATTAACGAAACCTTATCATCGTGGTGCTACCAGAACGCGACTCACGACGCGGCTGGACACGGATGATCCCTTTGCCATTGGACGGTTCGGTATCGATCGCGGGACGATCTCGCCTGCTCGACGTGGAGGCCGTCGAAGCGATCGTCACCTTGCCGACGTTCAAGCGGCCGCAGCAGGTGCTGGAGACACTGGCGTCGCTGCGCGCGCAGCAAACCGACAGGCGCTTTGCCGTCATCGTCATCGAGAACGAGGCCGAGGCGCGGGAGGGCGCCAAGGCGGTGCTGCCGCTGTTCGAGCGCGGCGAGATACCTGGCATGGTCATCATCGCGCATGAGCGCGGCAATTGCAGCGCCTACAATGCCGGCTGGCAGACGGCGATCCTGCAGTTCCCGTACTTCAAGCACCTGCTGGTCATCGACGATGACGAGACCGCCGATCCGCAATGGCTGGAGCGGATGTGCCACGCCGCCGAAACGCTCGCCGCCGATATCGTCGGCGGCCCGCAGGTGCCCGTTTTTGCCGATCCTGCCCATGCCAAATGGGCCGAGCATCCCGTCTTCGCACCCCCCTACCGGGAGACGGGACGGGTGCCCGCGCTCTATTCGTCCGGCAATCTTCTGGTCGGGCGCAACGTGCTGACCGCGATGGGGCCGCCCTTCCTCGATCTCAGATTCAATTTCATGGGCGGCGGCGATTCCGACTTTCTCAGCCGGTCGGCGCAACGCGGCTTCGTGCTGGGCTGGTGCGCCGAAGCCAAGGTGCGGGAGACCGTTCCGGCCAGGCGGGTCGAGACCGACTGGATCCGCGCCCGCAGCCTACGCAACGGTGTCATCTCGACACTGGTGGAAAAGAAGAGGCGCGCCGGGATGCCGTTCGCCGGCGCCAAGGTATTCGCCAGGAGCCTGGCGCTGCTTGCCGCCTCGCCGCTTCGCGGCATCATGCGGCTGGCGCGCACGGGATCCCCGGCGGCCGCCATCTACCCCGTCCATGTGGCGCTGGGCCGCGTGCTGGCCGAATTCGGATATGCCAATGAGCAATACCGCCAGCCTGAGAAGAACTGAGCGCGCGCCGCTCAGCGCCGCGTTCACGCGCGGTGGCGTGGCGACCGCGATCGCCGCGCTGCTGTTCACCGTCATCATGGTGTCCTTCCGCCCGTTCCAGCCGGCCGGCGCCGAACTCACCGGCGAAGGGGGCGACATCGTCAATCAACTCGGCTTCGGCTCGCTCGGCGGGATTTCGATCTTCGCGCTGATGGCCTTCGCCGATCCGCGCGTCGTGCGCTCGCTGCTCAGCCCGTCCTGGATACTGATGCTGGGCTTCTTCTTCCTGTCGGTGGTGCTGGCGACCGATCCGCCCTCGGCAATGCGCGCGGCGTCCTTCACCATGATCGGCATCCTGACGATGGCGACGATTCTGGCGCTACCCCGCGACGCGGAGTCCTTCTCCAGGGTCATCATCTTCACCGCGGTCGTGGTCATGGGCCTGTCCTATCTCGGCCTGATCGTCTTTCCGCACGAGGCGATGCACACGGCTGACTCGCAGGAGCCCGAACATGCCGGCTTGTGGCGCGGGGTGTTCACCCACAAGAACATCGCCGGCCCGATCATGGCCTGCTTCAGCTTCGCCGGGCTCTATCTCTACCGGCGCGGCCAGCGCTGGTGGGGCGCGGGTCTCTTCTGCGCGGCGATGATCTTCATGCTGCACACCGGCTCCAAGACCACCGCCGGGCTGGTGCCGTTCTCGATCCTGATCGTGATGTTTCCGAGTCTGATGGGCATGCGGCTCGGTACGCCGATCCTGTTCATGCTGGCGATCATCGCCACGGCGGTCGGCACGCTGGGCATCGTCTTCCTGCCGCCGGTGAAGCATCTGGCGGCCATCTACTTCCCCGACCTCACCTATACCGGCCGGACGACACTGTGGGAGTTCGCCGGCTCGATGCTGGCGAAGAAGCCGTGGACCGGCTACGGTTATGAGAGCTTCTGGGGCACGCCGCTGCTGCTCAACCAGGACCAACCCTTCGATCGCCCGTGGGACATCAGGACCATCGTGCACGGCCATGACGGCTATCTCGACATCGCGGTGCTGATGGGCATCCCTGCCCTTTGCGTGGCGGTCTACACCTTCCTCATCGCACCATTGCGCGACTATATGCGCATTCCGCCGCGCAAGGAGAACATCTATCTCGGCGATTTCTTCATGATGGTGGTGCTGTTCACCGCACTCAACGCCTTTCTCGAGAGCTTCTTCTTCCATCGCGGTGATCCGGTCTGGCTGTTCTTCGTGCTCGGCGTGCTGGGCCTCAGGCAAGTGTCGTTGCGGCCGATCGCGGTGCGCACGCCTGTTCAGCGGTCCTGAGAGGGCTTCCCCACCGACCCGCGAGCGTCTATGTCATGGCCTTTCCTCGGAGGGCTCTCGATGACGATCAGGCTTGTTCTCGCCGGTTGCGGCAATATGGGTTACGCCATGCTCTCGGGCTGGCTGAAGTCCGGCAAGCTTGCACCCTCGGCGGTTTTCGTGGTCGAGCCCAATGCCGAGCTGCGCGATCGCGCAGTGGCGCTTGGCTGCGGCTCGGCAGCGGATGCCGGGGCCATTCCGGCGGATGCCGTGCCCGATCTGGTCGTCATCGCGGTGAAACCTCAGGTGATCCGCGACGTCACCGCCGCGTACAAGCGCTTCGGCGATGGACGCACCACTTTCGTCAGCATTGCCGCCGGCACGCCGTCCGCCACCTTCGAGGGCATCCTCGGCAACCGCGCCCCCGTTGTGCGGTGCATGCCCAACACGCCGGCGGCCATCGGCAAGGGCATGATGGTGGTGTTTTCCAATCCCCTGGTTTCCGCCGACGCCAAGCGCTTCGTCGCCGACCTTCTGTCGGCCAGCGGCGAAGTGGCCACTGTCGACGACGAGGGCCTTATGGATGCGGTGACCGCCGTGTCCGGATCGGGTCCGGCCTATATCTTCCATTTTATCGAAGCGCTGACGGTGGCCGCAGAGAAGGCCGGCCTGCCGGCGGCGACCGCCAGGCTGCTCGCCATGCAGACCGTCTACGGCGCGGCCTCGCTCGCCGCCGAAAGCCGCGAGGACCCGGCCGTGCTGCGCAAGCAGGTGACCAGCCCCAACGGCACGACGGCGGCGGCGCTTGGCGTGCTGATGGGCGATGACCGGTTGACCAATCTCCTTACGCAAGCGGTGGAAGCGGCGCGGCTGCGGTCGATCGAACTAGGGAAATAGAGCAGACTCCCTAGGCCAGATCGGTATGCGAGAAGTCGTTGCCTTTGTAGAGCAGAGCAGAGCCGCGGCCCTTTGCGCAAGCGTAGGACAGGCAATCGGCCAAGTTGAGTTGGGCGGGATGCCCGCGTCCTTTTCCATAGTCTGAAAAAGCTTGGACCGCGAGCTTGGCGTCGCCGGCGTCGATGGGAACGATTTCGATTTCGGCCTCGCGCAGAAAAGCCTCTATCGCCACTTCAGCGACGAGCGGCTCGACGGCCAGCATAGTTGAAAGCCGCATAGCCGCTTCGAGCACCACCAGCGCGGAAGTAATCCTGCGAGGTGCTACCGCGATGCGGTTGCTCCACTCGCCAGCATCTCCTTCTCCCGAAAGAATTGCGACGACCACCGAGGTGTCGACAAACATCAGGAGTGGCCCCACATCTCATCGATCTCATCCTTGTGTACGGGCCGGCCGCCCTGGCCAGCTCTGGCTTTGAGTTCATCGGCGATGGCAGCCAGCCGCTGCGCCAACGGAGCGCGTCCACTTTCCCGTTTCAGTTCGGACTCAAGAGCTTCGATCACCGCCTCGGTCATCGAAATCTTGCGTTTGGCGGCGAGCCGCTGTGCCAGTTCACGTGCACGCGGGTCCCTGATCTGGAGGTTCATTGGTCGATCCTCGGCGTCATCTGCCATTACAATATAGCGCATCTGTCATGACGGCGCCACAACGGGTTTGTTTCCGTACAGCATCTCGTCCTGCAGGCGGCGCAGCGCGAACAGACTGGTCGTCCGGTCTGGCGCTGCATTGTCGGTGGTCAGCAGTGCACCTTTCCTGACCGGCTTCAGCACCTTGCCGCCCTCAAGCAGGCCGACCGGCACGGCGCGCTCGGAATGCGCGTCGCCGACGGTCATGGTCCAGGAGCGATAGCAGGTCTCGCCGATCGCATCGAAGGTCTCGCCGGCGGCGAGATCGCGCTTGGCGACGGCGCAGACCTCGGCAACCGGCCGCGGCAGCGGCACCATGTCGGGCTTGCCGAACAGCACGATGCGAGCGGCCGTCAGCGGCACTTCCAGTGAGGTCAGATGGTAGGGCCGGAACAGGCTGTAATAGGGACCGCGGCCGATATGCAGGTCGTCCATGCGTTCAATGATGCGCGGATGCGTCGCCTCGACGATGACGAAGACACCGGGCGCCACACCCTTGCCGATAGTGTAGTCGACGACGCCTTTTTTCAGCAGGAGGCCACCATCCTCGCGCGGGATCAGCACCTTGACGAGGTCATCGCGGTCGGCCTTGGGACCATGCATGCCGGGCACGTCAGGCACCAGCCCGGTGGCGTTGGCGATGGCGCACATCTCGACCATGGTCTTGGAGCCGTCGACGAACTCGACCAGCATGCGCGGGTTCATGTTGCGGCGGGTCGCTTCCTCGCGATAGTCGTCAGGCACGGCATCGTGGTTGAGCGGGTTGTTCTTGCCCTTGCCAGCCGAGACGATGGTAAGGCCGAGTGCGGACGCGAACTCGATCAGTTCCATGCAGCTCGACGGCTCGTCGCCGGCGCCGACCGAATAAACCACGCCAAGCCGGTCGGCCTGCTGCTTGAGGTAACAGCCGATGGTGACGTCGGCCTCGACATTCATCATCACCAGGTGCTTGCCGTGCTCCATCGCCATCAGGTCGAAATCGGCGGCGACGCCCGGCTTGCCGGTGGCGTCGATGACGACATCGATCAGTGGGTTGGTGACCAGCATCTCGTTCGAGGTGATGGCTATTTTTCCAACCTCGATCGCCGCGGTGACTTTCGACGCGGTGTCGGCTTCGACCGCCATCGCCTCGTCACCGTAGGCGATGCGGATGGCGTCACGCGCGGTGTGCGGGCGCCGGGTCGAGACGGCGCAAACCGCAACGCCGGGCATCAGCATGCCTTGCGTGACGAGGTCAGTGCCCATTTCGCCGGAGCCGATGATGCCGATGCGCACCGGGCGGCCCTCGGCGGCACGTCTGGCGAGATCGCGGGCAAGCCCGGTCAAGGCGACATTGGTCATGCGGGATGTCCACAGCTTCTTGGTCTGGACGCGAATTAGCAGGGACCATTCCCCTGTGCCAACAAAACCGCTCGCGACCGGCGATTTCCAACGAAAATGACCCGTGACAAGCGTCGTCGCCTTGGCCGATTGGCCCAAAGGCTTGCCAATTGACATTGTCGCGAACAGTCTCAATAAAACATTCGTTTGCCAACAAAGGCAAATGTTCATCGAGACAACCGCTCGGAGGGGCACTCGTCTCGCGGCATCTGGGGAGTGCCTTTGCGCTGAGGTGGCGGCAGAGGCTGAGAGAAAGGAGCACCGCGAAGCTTTAGGCTCGGGGCTCCAGGGGAGGAAGAATGGATACTCTACTCGCTGGCCTCAAGGGGGCCATCGACACGCTCGGCGCGACAATCCTGCTGCCGATCGTCATTTTCATCATTGCCGTGGTTTTGGGCGCCAAGGTCAGCAAGGCCTTTCGCGCCGCCGTCACCATCGGGGTCGCCTTCATCGGTATCAACCTTGTGCTTGGCCTGATGTTCACGTCGATCGGCGACGTCGCCAAGGCCATCGTCACCAACACCGGCATTCATCGCGACATCATCGACGTCGGCTGGCCCTCGGCGGCCGCCATCGCCTTTGGCTCCTCGGTCGGGCTTTGGGTCATCCCGGTCGGCATCCTGGTCAACATCGTGCTGTTGCTGACGCGCATGACGCGCACGCTCAATGTCGACGTCTGGAATTTCTGGCATTTCGCCTTCGTCGGCTCGCTCGTCGTCGCCGCCACCGACAATCTGGCCTACGGCATTGCCATCGCGGCCCTGGTTGCGGCGCTGTCGCTGCTGTTCGCCGATTGGTCGGCGCGCGCGGTGCAGCAATTCTACGGCGTTCCCGGCATTTCGGTGCCGCATCTCGCCTCGGCGCAAATCCTGCCGATCGCCATCATCCTGAACTGGATCATGGACCGCATTCCCGGCATCAACCGCATCAACATCAACACCGAAACCATCGAGCGCCGCTTCGGCGTGTTCGGCGAACCGGTCGTGCTCGGCCTGATCATCGGCCTCGTGCTCGGCGCCATCGCCTTCTACAATGCCGGCGATCCCGGCACGGTGCTGGCCAAGGTGCTGGGCACCGGAATGACACTTGCCGCGGTTATGCTGCTGCTGCCGCGCATGGTGAAGATCCTGATGGAGGGCCTGATCCCGGTTTCCGACGCGGCGCAGGAGTTCGTGCGCAAGCGCACCGGCGATCGCGAGCTTCTCGTCGGCCTCGATTCGGCGATCCTGATCGGCCATCCCGCCGCGATCTCGTCGTCGCTGATCCTGGTGCCGATCGCGATCATCCTGTCGGTGATCCTGCCGGGCAACCGCGTCATCCTGTTCGCCGATTTGGCGGTCATCCCGTTCATCGTCGCCATGACCGCGCCGCTGGTCAAAGGCAATGTGTTCCGCATGGTGGTGATCGGCACGGTGACCTTGGCGATCGGCTTCTATGTCGCCAACGCCCTGGCGCCGCTGTTCACCAGTGCGGCCGTCGCGTCGGGCTTCAAACTGCCGGCGGATGCTTTGCAGATCACCTCGGTGGTCGACGGCTTCCTGTGGGTGCCCTATGTGATCATCGAGGCCATCCAGGGACTTGGGCTCATCGGCATCATCGTGATCGCCGTGGTCATCGCGGCGCTGTTCGTGCTCTATCGCCGCAATCCGCTCGGCTGGGAACGGGCGGCGGGCGCCGAGGACGAGCCGGCCGAAGGCACGGCCTGAACGCAAGCGTGCCTTCATCTGAAACGATCGTGCGCCTTCGCCGGGCGCACGATTTATCGACGGAGCAAGACATGTCCGACGCCCTCATGCAGCTTCTGGATCCCGAAGCGATCGTACTCGGGTCGGACGCGTCGACCAATGAGGAGATCATCCGCGTCCTGGCGGGACGGCTCGAGGCCCTTGGCTATGTCAAGAGCTCCTATGCCGACGCGGTCGTGCGCCGCGAAATGACCGTCCCGACAGGATTGCCGCTGGAACGCGCCGACAATGTCGCGGTGCCCCACACCGATCCCGAGCATGTGCTGAAGCCCGGCATCGCAATGGGCACGCTGAGAAAGCCGGTGATCTTCGCCAACATGGAAGACCCCGACGAGAAGCTGCCGGTGGGTTTCGTCTTCCTGCTTGCGATCAATGACAAGGACAAGCAGATTGAAGCGCTGCAGTCCGTCATGGCAACGATCCAGAATCCAGATGCATTGGACGGCTTGAGGTCGGCCAGGACGCTTGACGACGTGCGCACCGTGCTCGGCTGATATCAAGGGAAAGCAAAGATGGCCCGACAGAAGACAATTCTCTTTGCCTGCGGCACCGGCATCGCCACCTCGACTGCGGTCAACGTCGCGGTCACCGAGGCGATGAAGATGCGCGGCCTTACCTTCAACGCGCAGCAAGCCAAGGCAACCGAAGTGCCGGGGCTCGCCGACAGCGTCGACTTCATCGTCGCCACCACGCCGATCTCGGCTTCGGTGACCAAGCCGGTCATCAAGGGCCTCGCCTTCCTCACCGGCATCGGCAAGGACAAGGTGCTCGACGAGATCGAGGCGCAACTGCGCAAGTAGGTCGCGGACAATGCTGCCTTCGGTGGGCCCGGCTCAGACCACCCTGACGTAACTCGTCATGCCCGATTTCTGGTGCTCGATGATGTGGCAATGCAGCAGCCAGTCGCCGGGATTGTCGGCGACGAAGCCAAGGCTCACCTTCTCATTGGGCTGGATGAGATAGGTGTCTGAAATCAACGGCAGCACCGGCCGCGTCGAGGATGACAAAACCTTGAAGCTCATGCCGTGCAAATGCATCGGATGCGATTGCGGCGTCAGGTTCTCCATGTCGATGACATAGCTCCTGCCAAGCTTCAGCTCGGCGAGCGGCGCGGTTGGATCGGGCGTATCGCCCGGCCACGGCACCTTGTTGATCGCCCAGAAACTGTAGCCGAGAGAACCGCAGATGCTGTCGCTCGGGACGTTCTCCGCCGTGGCGCTGAGCGACAGGGAGATATGCTGGGCGGAGCCGAGATCCACTTCCGCCACCGGATTCACTTCCAGCGGCGCAACGTCGCGAACGTCCCGCTTGAGCGAGTTGCCCGTCGCGCGCAGCGTCGCTAGAACCTTGGGCTTGGTGCCCCTGACGTCCCGCAGGCTGACGATCGCGCCCTCATCGTCAGGCATGCGGATGGCGAGTTCCATGCGCTGTCCCGGTCCAAGCAGCAAGGCATCGGGCGCAAAGCGCTCCGGCACCGGATTGCCGTCCAGCGCCATCACCATCGCTTCGGCGCCGTCGACGCGAAAGGCCTGGATGCGGGTGACATCGGTAATGGCGATGCGCAGCCGCACCAGCCCGCCGGCGGGCGCGTCATATTGCGGCTGATCGAGCCAGTTGGCGGTACGCACCGTGCCGTAAGTGCCGGTTCTCGCGGCATCGCGCGGCCGGAACTGGTCGATGAACTGGCCGTCGTCGCCAAGGCGCCAGTCGCGCAGGTTGAGGACAAACTCGGCGTCGAATTTCGGATCGTTCGGGTTTTCAACCACGATCACGCCGGTCAGGCCGTGCCCCATCTGCTCCAGCGTGTTGCAGTGCGGGTGATACCAGAAGGTGCCGGCATCGGGCGGCGTGAAGGCATAGTCGAAATGATCGCCGGTGTAGACGTAAGGCTGCACCAGGAAGGGCACGCCATCCATCTTGTTCGGCAGGCGAATACCGTGCCAGTGGATGGTCGTCGGATCGTCGATGGCATTGTCGAGGCGCGCGGCAAAGGGTTCGCCTTTTTTCATCCTGAGCACCGGCGGCATTCCCGCTTTGCCGTAAGTCAGCACATTGTTGGTCTGGCCGACATCCATCAGCTTCGCCTGGATTTTCGCCGTCCGCAGCACCACTGGCTCAGGCGCGGACGCCGCCCAGCCGCCAATCCTGCCCATGGCGGCAAGCCCGAGCCCGCTCGCACCGGCAACGGCGGCAGTTTTCAGCAGTCCGCGGCGTGTAAATACGGTCATGTCGCACTCCAACGGAAAAGCTGACTGCTCTCCGCAACTTTGCCGTCATAGCCGGACACGCATGCCTTGCCAACGGCCCAGTCGCGGCCGCCCTCCTCCTGTCAGTGCAATGAGGCCAGCAGGGCTGGACACATTCCGGTCGATGGCGGCTGGTCGGTCCTTGCGGCGGGTCTATGCCTGATCCACGCTTTCCAGGAAGCGGGCGAAGATCGGGTTGAAGCGGCCGGGAGAATCCCAGAACGGCGCATGGCCCGATTTGTCGAGCAGATGCGCCTTGCCTTCCCACAGGTTGGAGAACTTGACCGCTGAGACAAAATCGGTGTTCACGAAAGGCTCGTCGATGCCATTGAGAACGGCTATCGGAGGCGTCTTGCCGGCGACGATCTCGCGCTGGTTGCGGCCTGTGCCGGCCGCGAATTTCTCGAACATCAGGCGCCGCGCCCGCCCGTCGGTGCGCGCCACCGTGTCGAGGAGGAACGGTTCGAACGGTTCCCCGCAAGTGCTGCGCGCATAGGCCTCGACATCAGCGGCGGTGAAGGCCTCTTGTCCGGCAAGATGCATATGCGGACTCGACTTGAAGCCGTTGCCGACCTCCTCGGGCGCTACAGGCGGAGTGCCCGATATCATCAGGCCAAGCAGGCCAGGATAACGGTCGATCATCTCCAGCCCGATATGACCGCCGAGCGACCAGCCGAAGACGATGCCCTTGTCGATACCGAGCAGGCCGAGCACTTCGGTCATCGCATCGGCATAGCCTTCCATACTGTAGGAGCGGTCCGGATCGATCGCATTGCCGGAAGCGCCGTGGCCCGGCAGATCGGGGGCGATCATGTGGTAGCGCTCGCCCAGCGGGCTCTCGAGCTGGTTGCGGAAAACGGCACCGGAAGACGAATTGCCGTGGATCAGCAGGACGGCGGTGCCTTTGCCGCCGGTCTCGCGAACGGCGATCCTGCCGTGACTGGTTTCAAGGGTCTTCTGCGCGATCGTCATCTTTGGCTCCGTCTGGAATCGCCCTGTTTCGAAGCAGTTGCACAACAAAGCGCCGCCGCCTCCCCTAGCCCTGCCATAACATTTTCCCGGTCTCGTGCCGTTGAAAAATCCTTTTCAAATAACAACAATTGTGCGTAGATTGTCAATTATCCAACTCCCGATGAACGGGAGGAAAACAGGGAACGGCACGATGAAATCCAAATTCGCAGGCAACAGACTCCGCCATATGCTGATGACCACGGCCCTGATCGCGGCGTTTGCCACGGCAAGCGCCCCCGCTTTCGCCGATGTCGTCAAGATCGGCCTGCTGGCGCCGATCACGGGCCCTGCCGCGGCGGACGGCCAGGAATTCCAGCGCGGCGTGCAGATGGCAATCGATGAGGCGAATGCTGCCGGCGGCGTTGCCGGCAACACATTCGAACTGGTGGTCGGCGACGTCAAGGATCAGTCCGCCGGCAACGTCACCAGCGCGGTCGAGCGCCTGCTTGGCGATCCCGGCGTGCAATTCATGCTCACCGGCTACGCCAGCCTGACGAATTTCGAGATCGACAACATGGCCGAGGCCGAGATGCCCTACATGCTGGCGGCCACCTCGCAGCAGACCAGGGACATCATCGCGCCGAGTCCAGACAAGTACATGTGCTGTTGGTCGCTAACGCCGTCCTTCGACGCCTACAACACCGACGTCACCTTGTTCGTCGAGAAACTCGCGGCCGACGGCAAGATCACATTGCCGACCAAGAAAGTCGCCATCATCTCCTCCGACAACGCCTATTCGAAGACCATCTCGGAGGGCATGAAGAAGACTTTCAAGGAGAAGGGCTGGACTATCAGCGTCGATGAGATCGTGCCCTTCGGCGAAGTCACCGACTGGCGTTCGATCCTGGCCAAGGTGCGCGAGAATGTTCCCGATGTCGTCATCAACACCGATTATCTGCCGGGCAATTCGGCGTCTTTCCTGAACCAGTTCCTCGAACAGCCGACCAAGAGCCTTGTCTTCCTGCAATATGCGCCGAGTGTTCCGGAATTCGTCGAACTCACCGGCAAGAAGTCGAATGGCGTCATCTACAATCTCCTCGGCGGGGCGCTGACGACGCCGAAGAACCCGCGCGCCGACGAGGTGGCGGCCAAGTTCAAGGCCAAATATGGCGTCGAGAGCGGCACCTATGGCGTCGGCCTCTATGAAATGACCAACGTCTATTTCGACGCGGTCAAGAAAGTCGGCGGCGCATCCGACCACGCCGCGATCATGAAGGCGCTGTCGGAGACCGACAAGCAGGTCGCCGAAGGCCGGCTGAAATTCGATCCCGCCACGCATCTCGCCACGCAGGGCGACGACTATATCCCGATCACCTTCTTTCAGATCTGGGACGCCCAGCGCACGCTGATCTCGCCGGAAAAATACGCCACCGGTGCCTTCAAGCCGCAGCCCTGGATGCAGTGAGGGCATGGCCCTGCTTGAACTGGATGACGTATCGAAGGCCTTCGGTTCGCTGAAGGCCGTCGATGGCGTGTCGTTCAAGGTCGAGGCCGGCGAGATCTTTGGCATCGCCGGCCCGAACGGCAGCGGCAAGAGCACGCTGTTCAACATCATCACCGGCATCCCGTTCGGGCCGGACAGAGGCCACATCCGCTTTGACGGGACCGCGATCAACGGCAAGTCTGGACATGCCATCGCGCGCCTCGGCCTTGCCCGCACCTTTCAGCGCGAAACCAGCTTCGACGGGCTGACCGTATTCGAGAACGCGCTGATCGGCGCCACCTACGGCAGAAAGGAGAAAGGTGCAGCGGCAGCCGCCCGCGAGGCGGCCGCAGAGGCACTGGAGTTTGTCGGCTTGGGTTCAGTGTCCTTCGGGCGGCTGGCCGGCGAGCTTTCCGTCTTCGAGCGCAAATGCCTGATGCTTGCCACCGCGATCGCCATGCAGCCACGTATGCTGTTGCTCGACGAACCGGCATCGAGCTTGACCAAGCCCGAGATCGAGACGTCGATCGGTTTGATCCGCCGCACCGCCGAACGCGGCATCACCATCCTCCTGATCGAGCATGTGCTGACCTTCCTGATGAGCCTGTCGCAGCATCTGCTGGTGCTTAACAATGGCCGCGTGCTCGCCGCTGGCGAGCCGGCAAGCGTGATCGCCGACCAGCGCGTCATCGAGGCCTATCTCGGAACCCGGAGGGCGGTGGCGTGACTCCCATCCTCACCGTCGAAAGCGTCACCGCCGGCTATGGCCGCGTCACCGTGCTGCACGACATTTCGCTGGAAGCTGGCCGCTTCGGCAATGTCGGCCTGTTCGGACCCAACGGCCATGGCAAGACGACCCTGTTGCGCACCGTCTCCGGCCTGCTGCGGCCGAAGAACGGCCGCATCCAGTTCGACGGGCAAGACATAGCAGGCCTCAGCGCCCGCGCCATCGTCAGCGCCGGCCTGATCCACGTGCCGCAAGGCAACCGGCTGTTTCCCGACCTCTCCATCGCCGACTGCATGGCGCTCGGCGCCTATTCGCCGCGCGCCCGTCCGCATGAGGCGGAGAACCGCGAGAAGGTGATCAAACTGTTCCCGAAACTGGCGGAACGCTGGCGCCAGCGCGTGCGCACGCTGTCGGGCGGCGAGCGCCAGATGGTGTCGATCGGCACGGCGCTAATGAGCCATCCGCGCCTCCTGATCCTCGACGAGCCGACGCTTGGGCTGGCGCCCAAGATCAAGGACGAACTCTGCGCCTCCGTCCTGGACATTTCGCGCGGCGGGGTGCCGCTGATCGTCGTCGAGCAGGATATCGAGTTCCTGCTGGAACTGACGCAGCAACTCTACCTCGTCAACCACGGCGCGGTGGCGACCGAGATCAAGCCGGGCGAGAGCCTCGACCACGGCGAGATCATGTCGATGTATTTTGGCCACTAGGAACTTGGTATGAGCGCATTGGCGGAAATCCTGTTCGGCGGCCTGTTCCAAGGTTCGCTCTACGCCATGATGGCGGTCGGGCTCGCTTTGGTCTGGACGACGATCGGCGTGTTCAACTTCAGCCATGGCGTGTTCATGATGCTGGGCGCCTATGTCGCCTGGCAATTGGTGGAACTCGGCCTGCCGGCGGCGGTAGCTTTTCCCGTCGCCGTGGTCGTCATGGCCGGCGCCGGCTGGATCCTGCAGGCAAGCGTCGTCCGGCCGCTGATCGGCCGGCCCAACATCGTGCTGGTCGTCGTCATCACCACGCTTGCCGCCGGATCGCTGATCGAGAACGGAGCGCTCACCATCTGGGGGCCGCGCTCCAAGCAGATCCCGGCGCTGGTGGACGGCAACGCCACCATCGGCGGCGTCGGCGTTTCGCTGCACCAGATCGCCATCATCGTCATCACGCCGCTGATCCTGGCGGCGTTGTGGATGTTCCTCAACCGTTCGCGCCTCGGGCTGGCATTGCGTGCGGTCGCGCAGAACGAGGACGCCAGCCATCTGGTCGGCCTGAATGTCACCGCGCTCTACGGGCTGGCCTTCGCCATCGCCGCTTCGCTGGCGGGGCTCGCCGGCATCTTCATGGGCGGCTATCGCTTCATGTCGCCCGTGATGGGCTCAGACCCGCTGCTCAAGGCGCTGATCGTCGTCGTATTCGGCGGCATATCGAGCATATCGGGGCCGATCTTCGCCGCCTATCTGATCGGCTTTTTCGAGGCCGCCTGCAGCTATTATTTCGGCCTCTACTGGACGCCGGCATTGCTGTTCGGCGTGCTGATCCTGACCCTGATGGTACGTCCCGAGGGCATTTTCGCCAGCCGCTCGCGAGGCCTCGCATGACCGACACGACCTCGCCGATCACCCAGATCCGCACAGCGGCGGCAACCCCGATCGCACCTGGCCGCACGCCGTGGAAGCACGAAGCCATCGGATTCGTGCTCGGCTTGGCCGTGCTGGCGCTGCTGCCGCTCGTCTTCGGCGACACCTATGCCCGCCACATCCTGATCATGGCCTTTATCTACGCCATCGTGGCGTCGAATTGGGACCTCAGCCTCGGCTATGGCGGCGTCTTCAATTTCGGTCATCTGGCGCTCTTCGGCATCGGCGTCTACGCCTACAGCCTGCTGACCAAGCTGGCCGGGCTCGATCCGTGGATCGCGCTGTTTGCCAGCGGCATCATCGCCACGCTTGCCGCGATCGTGGTGACCATCCCGATCCTGCGCCTGAAGGGCATCTATATCATCCTGGTCACCTTCGGCTTCGCGCAATTGGTCATGCAAGTGATCCTCAGCCAGTCCGACATCACCGGCGGCACGCAAGGGATCGTGCGCATCCCCGGCCTCTACTGGTTCGACCACAATATGGTCCGCGACGCCAAATTCGCCTATTTCTATATCGCGCTGGCGCTGCTGGTGGCGAGCACGCTGTTCCTGCGTGTGTTCGTGCGCTCGCGCGCCGGCGCCAGCATCGTGGCGCTGCGCGACAATGAGGAATACGCCGTCAGCCGCGGTGTCTCGATCGTGCGCCAACGCATGCTGACGCTTGCGGCAAGCGCCTTCTTCACCGGCATTGCCGGGGCCTTCTATGCCGCCTACCAGCGCAACGCCTCGATTGACGTGTTCGGCATGAGCCTGGCGACCATCATCCTGTCGATGGTGCTGCTGGGCGGCACCAGCACCATCTACGGCGCCATCGTCGCCTCTTTCGTGCTGACGGTCTTCGCCGAGTGGATGGCTGATTTCGGCGCATGGCGCCCGATGATCACGGCGGTTCTGATCATCGGCGTGATGCTGGCCTATCCCAGCGGACTGGCCGGCATGATCAAAGCGGCTTGGGGTGCCGTCGCCGGGCGGATCAACCGCCCGGCGTGACCGCCTGAAAAGCAAGCCTCTCAGCGCACGCCGCACCAGTCGATGACGGATGCCGCGATCACCTTGGCGGTCTCGACCACCGATTCCACTTCGACATATTCGTTGGCGCCATGGAAGCCGTCGCCCGACGGACCGAAAATGACACCGTCGACACCGGCGCCGGCATAGTGCGCAGCATCGCACACGGCGACGAAGCCGCTTGTCTGAGGCGCCTTGCCGATCGCCGCCTTGCGTTTCATCAGCGACGTCACCAACGGATGGTCGACCGGCGTGTTCATCGGCGGGAAATGCAGCCCGCCGAGCTCCCACTGGATGGCAGGCGGGTTGTCGCGCAACCAGGCGTCGGTTTGCGCGAAATGATGGACGAAATTCTCGAAATCGCGGCGATAGTCGGCTGAATTCTCATCCGGCAGAAACTTCATGTCGAGATCGAGCACGGCAACATCGGGGATGATGGCCGGGTTGGTCATCACCGTCGGCAGGCCGTGTTCGCCAAGGCCCGTTCCGCCATGCATGACACCGATGTTGATCGTGTTCATGCCGACCGGCAGCAGCGGATGGGACTTTGCCCGTGTCCGGTCGAGCTCGTATTGGCGGACGGCGGCAATGAACCGCGCCGCGATCTCGATGGCGTTGACACCCGGCTTCAGCCGGTCCTTGTCGTGCCGTTGCGGGTAGATTTCGTTGTAACGCAGCGCCGAATGCGCGTTGCGGCCACGGATCGTCACCCGCGCCCATTCGAGCCCGCCCTCGACCGGGAGGACATCGCCCCAGGTCGGCTCGGCGACAAGCACCGCTTTGGCGAGTTTGCCGTTCTTGACCGCGTCCATGGCGCCGAAGCCACCAGCCTCCTCGTCGACGACGGAGTGGACGGCCAACCGGCCTTGCAGTGTGATGCCCGCCTTGCGGATCGCGTGCGCGGCGGCGACGCAAGCCGCGACGCCGCCCTTCATGTCGACCGCGCCCCGGCCATAGAGCCGGCCATTCGTGATCTCACCGCCGAACGGATCGACCGACCAGTCCTTCATCTCGCCGACCGGCACGACATCGATATGCCCACACAGGATCAGGCTGCGCTCCTCGTTTCCAGCCCATTCGCCGACCAGATTGGGCCGGCCGGGCAAGGCGTCCCACTGTTCGGTCTTGAAGCCATCGTGCTTGAGGATCGGCTCCAGCAGAGCCTGGACATCCGCCTCGCGGTTGATCGCCGGATTGGCCTCGAATTTGGGATTGACCGAAGGGATGCGGACCATGTCGCGGACAAGCCCGATCAGCCAGTCGCGGTCTCTCTCGATTTCAGCCTGCACGGCATCGATGATCGTCTGGGCGTCAGCCATGATTATTCCTTCCTCGCACCGCCGCGCCGGGCGCATCGGTGCTATTTCCTGGTGGTTCTTGGTTTGGCGGTTTCGTTGTCGGACGGCGACAAGGCGGCATCGAGGGTGACGGCATTGGCGCTGCGGATCTTCTCGATGTCCTCGATGCGCTTGCGCACCCCGGCGCCATGGCCTTCCAGCGCGTGGGCGAAAACGGTCTCCATCTGAGCCACGGCGGTCGCCAGCGTGTCGAAGGGCGAGTTGGCGTCGATCGCCGCGACCATCGTCAGGTCGGCGACGTCAGCGATCGGCGACAGCCACACATCGGTGAACAGCAGGAGGGAGACGCCGCGTTCCTTCGCCTGCCGCGCAAAGCTAACCACGTCCGACTGGTAGCGCCGATAGTCGAACACGACGAGAAGGTCGCGCTTGCCGAGGTCGATCAGCAAGTCGAAATCCGCCGGGCTCAACGAGCCGATGTCGCGCACGCCGGAGCGGAATTGCAGGAGATAGCCGGCGAGCATGGAGGCGATGTGGCGGCTGAAGCGGCCGCCCAGCAGGACGACCTGGCCCTTGGTCTCGAGCAGCAAATTGACAGCGCGTGTATAGGCCTGCAGGGGGACCGCCGTGCGCGTGCGCTCCAGACTGTCGGAAACCGAATGGAAGTAGGCCAGTGCCGTGCCCTCGCTGGAGCCGCCCGGGCGCTTGGCCTCCATCATCAGCAACGGCGAATGCAGTCTGGATTCGACTTCCGTCAGCAGCCGCGCTTGGAAATCGGCAAAGCCGACATATCCGAGCTTGCTCATCAGGCGGGTCACGCTCGGGTCGCTGACGCCGGCGCGTCGCGCCAGCCGGGTCGCCGTTCCCAGCCCCGACATCGGATAATCGGCGAGCAGGACCTGAACGATCTTTTCTTCCGCCGACGTGAAAGCCAAGGTGGTGTTGGCCAACTCTTCGCGGATCGACATGGTCATCGCCTCTCGCCAACGGAAAGACGATTATCTTACAATTTCATACAAGATTGTCAAATTTGGAAAATATCTTACAGACTTGCGCGTCGACCTATCTGAATCTGGCGATGGGCAGGAATTTCACAGCGGAGCCGGTGAAGCGGCGGTGATCGGACGTCTGTCCTCGTGGCTGGAAGCCATCGAGATAGACCTGCTCCGGCGCCGTGCGGATGAAATTGGCGGCAATGACGGTCGCCGCTGTCGAGCCGGTTCCGGTGATGCGGCGCCCGGTCTTAAGCGATTGGGCGGTCGGCGCCGCTGGCAGAACGACGGCGGTGGCTTCGGGATCGAGACGTGGCTGGACACGGTCGGCCTTGGGGCTGGTCCTGACACGGTCTTCAGGTTTCGATGCAGGGACTGCAATCCGCTGTCCAGCCAGCGAATCGAGGCTGTCATCGACGTGATGCGTGGCCAGCAAGGCACCGATTGCATCGGCAGATTTAGCCGCCTCCGGTTGACGCGCGGGGCCCGTCTGGTCTTGCGGTCGCCATGTCGGGACAGGGATGTTGAGCGCCAGCATGTCCGGACCGGCAATCGCGGGGGCGGCATTCATCCTGGCCACGGGATTTTCGGCACCGGTCGCCGCCGGTTCAACCCGCGCGGTGGATGCGCTGCTGGCTACGCCGAACGGCACGGCTTGCGGGATTGGAATGGTGGCGGCGAACCCGGTGCGCGGTGCGAAAGCGGGTATCGGCACCGTGCCGGGCGGCATCGCCATGACGATCGCTTCAGGCGACTTTGCAGACGTTTCTTCGGCCGGATCGGCGGAGGGGGTCTGGACGTCCGCCCGCTGGGCTGCCTCCGGGGCCACGATAGCAATGCCCTGGCCAGCCGTCTTGGAGTCGCCAGGCATCTTGGGATCACCGGCCGTTTTAGGTTCAACTGACTTGGTCGGCTTGCGTGGCGCAGGCGCCGCTTCCGCGGCATCGTCCGCTTCATCCGCGCCGCGCCCGCCCAAAAGCGTCGCCAGCAGGCCGCGCGCTGGCCTGCGTTGGCCGCGGTCGGCGCTGGCCAGTTCGATGTTGGGCGTGCCGGCGGCCTTGCGTGACTCGTAGGCGGCAAACGCCTGCTCGTAGCCAGGCAACGGTTTGCCGTCGCTCGGCACATGCAGCGTGTTGCCGTTCGGGAAGACCCTGGCGAGCTCCTGGCGGCTGATGCCAGGCCAATGCCGCACATTGCCGACATCCATATGAATGAACGGCGAACCGGAGGTCGGATAATAGCCGACGCCGCCGCCCTGCATCTTCAGGCCGATGTCGCGCAACTTCTTCAGCGGCACGTCAGGCAGGAAGAAGTCCATGGCGCGGCCAACCATGTGCTGGCTTTCGCGGGCCACGCCCTTCGAACGACCGCGCAGCATGGCGTTGGTGGCCGGCGAGCGATAGGCGCTGACCACATGGATATAGGCCGTCGAGCCGCTGGCGCGGTAAGCCTGCCAGACCAGGTCGAGCAGGCGCGGGTCCATCCTGGTCGGCTCGTTGCGGCGCCAGTCGCGCAGCATGAAGTTGATCTTCTTCAGGCCCGCCTGATCGTAGCGCCCATCGCGCTTGAAGACGATCTCGGCCTTCTCGCCCGTATGAAGATGCTGAATCCGCAGGGCGCGCGTCTCGGCGAACGCATCGGTGACACACATGCAAAGCAACGCCATCGCAATGGCCGGCAACCATGTCCAACGACGGGAAGCGCCGAGCGGGTTTTGTTCGCTTTCAATCCCATTCATGCCTTGCACATCGTTCCTGTTTGAGGCGATTTGGCTTCGCTCAGATGAGGAGCTTTCGTTCAGCACTCTCCCCGGCCATGACTTGACCAGCCGGACAGGCAGCCGTCCGACAACCCGTCATGTCGAAGAACAGCATCTTGGTTAACGAATCGTGTCATGCCGCGCATGCGTTCGACCGATGAGGGCGCGCCACCGGCAAGCACCATAGGCCTGTTCACATTGCCGGCGGCCATCGATTGGTGATGAAATTGTGCTGCCGCGCCTTGTCGATCGGCCTCGCGGGGACGCCGACCGCGGTGCTCCCCGCCGGAATATTCCTAGTGACAACGGCACCCGCGCCGATAAGCGAGCGGCTGCCGATCGTGACCTCCTCTACGATGCACACGTTTGGGCCGATATAGACCTCGTCCCCTATCGACGCGGATTTGCCAAGCGTCGCCCCGATCGTCACATACTGGGATATGTTGCAGTTGTTGCCGATCGTTGCCGTATGATGGACCACGCACGGGCCGCCATGGCCTATGTAGAAGCCATGGCCGATGCTGGTCTCCACGGGGATTTGTATGCCGAATTTCCTCATCTTCAGCGAGAGGAAGAGGCGGGCTATCCGGCACACGACGGAATTGTTCGACTGTGCGATCCGGTGCCAGACCATGTAGTTGAAGCCCCGATTCGTGAGGTATTGCCGGCACAACGTCACGATGTCGCTGCTGCGCGTATAGCGATACAGATCGCTTCTAATGGCCTCGAATATCTGCATTTACGGCCTCGGCACCCATGCCCGGAATGGGAACGGGCACTAGATCATCCCGGTAACGCAAAGGGAACAAACGCCGTGGGCAATCCACGGATTCCAGCGCATGCCGTGACTTCATCGCCTGTCCGTGCCGGAAAGACGGTGTCACAGGCATTGTTTGCAGGGTGTCTGGTGCTGCGAGAGAGGATTGAACTCTCGACCTCTCCCTTACCAAGGGAGTGCTCTACCACTGAGCTACCGCAGCCGCTGATGGCGGGGCTTCTGCCATATCGAACCGGCAAGCGCAAGGCCAAGAACAACGCTTCTGTGAATGGCTTTGCCGGATAGCTTTTATTGACATGGCGGCGCCACAATGTTGGCTATCCCTGAAAGCGGGCTGGCTGGTCGCCAGCCGTGGCGGGACAATGAACGACAAGACAAATCAACCGAAGAACAGCGGAACAATCCGCAAGAACCGGCTCGCCGAGCAGTTGCGGGCCAACCTGCAGAAGCGCAAGGCGCAGTCGCGCTCGCGCCGGACAGGCGAGGCCGACCAGCGGCCCGACGGGCTCGGCGCGGCCAAGGAAATGAAGAAAGATTAACTCAAATCGGCCACTCTCAGGCCGGGGTGGGCGAAATCCTATTTCTTGAACCAAATTGGTCAATGGTCTAGACGGGCCGATACTCAAACGATTGAACCGGCCCTTTTCTGGCCGAGAGGGACAGTCTCCAATGGATCGCATCAGAATTGTCGGCGGCAACAAGCTTGCCGGAAGCATTCCGATCTCGGGCGCGAAAAACGCCGCCCTGCCGCTGATGATCGCCTCGCTTCTGACCGACGACACGCTGACACTGGAAAACGTGCCGCATCTGGCCGATGTCGAGCAGTTGATCCGCATCCTCGGCAATCATGGCGTCGACTATTCGGTCAATGGCCGCCGTGAGAAGCAGAATGAGGGCTATTCGCGCACCATCAACTTCTCCGCCCGCAACATCGTCGATACCACGGCGCCTTACGAACTGGTGTCGAAAATGCGCGCCTCGTTCTGGGTGATCGGCCCGCTGCTGGCCCGCATGGGCGAGGCCAAGGTGTCGCTGCCCGGCGGCTGCGCCATCGGCACGCGCCCGGTTGATCTGTTCCTCGAAGGCCTGCAGGCGCTGGGCGCCGACATTGATGTCGATACCGGCTACGTCATCGCCAAGACCCGGAACGGCCGCCTTGTCGGCAACCGCTATGTCTTCCCGAAAGTCTCGGTCGGCGCCACCCATGTGCTGATGATGGCGGCGTCGCTGGCCAAGGGCGAGACGGTGCTTGAAAACGCCGCCTGCGAGCCGGAGATCGTCAATCTCGCCGAATGCCTGAACGCGATGGGCGCCAGGATTTCCGGCGCCGGCACGCCGACCATCACCATCGACGGCGTCGAAGCCCTGTCGGGCGCGCGCGTGCGTGTCATCCCCGACCGCATCGAGACCGGCACCTATGCCATGGCGGTGGCAATGACCGGCGGCGACGTCGTGCTGGAAGGCGCACGACCGGAGCTGCTGCAGACGGCGCTCGACGTGATTTCCCAGACGGGCGCGGAGATCACCCAGACCAATTCCGGCATCCGCGTGAAGCGCAATGGCGCCGGCATTTCACCCGTCGACGTGACGACGGCCCCCTTCCCGGCCTTCCCGACCGATCTGCAGGCGCAGTTCATGGGCCTGATGACGATGGCCAAGGGCAAATCGCGCATCACCGAGACGATCTTCGAAAACCGCTTCATGCACGTCCAGGAACTGGCTCGGCTCGGCGCCCACATCACGCTCTCGGGGCAGACGGCGATCGTCGACGGCGTGGCGAAGCTGAAGGGCGCGCCAGTCATGGCGACCGATCTTCGCGCTTCCGTCTCGCTGGTCATCGCCGGCCTGGCGGCCGAAGGCGAAACCACGGTCAACCGTGTCTACCATCTCGACCGCGGTTTTGAGCGGCTGGAGGAAAAGCTATCCAATTGCGGCGCGGTGATCGAACGTATTTCCGCCTGACGGTCGGACGGCGGCAGCTTCCAGCAAAGGGCGGCTCATAGCGCCGCCGCCCGTCTGCCCGCAGCGCAAACCCGAGGCAATGCCTCGGGCGGACGTCGTGGGGTGGTTGCACCGGCCGGAAAGACCGCCTAACAGAGGCTGAAACCAACCTGTAGGTCGAAAATCCGGATGACCGCCCTCAAGCTTATCGCGCTCGACGACCAGGATCTGAGCATCGTCTCGGCCCATCTCCAGGACGCCGTGATGAAGGTCTCGGACCTCGAATTCCTGCCCAAAGCCAAACGCTTCGTCCTGACCATGAACCGTTTCGTGTGGGAGGCCAAATCCGGCCTGTTTCGCCAGCACAATGAACGACGGCAGGCCGTGCTGCATTTCGACCGGGTGCTGGGCGCCAAGACCAACGGTATCGCCCGCGACAAGCCCGCCGAAATTCTCTCCTTGCTGGCGATCAGCTTTATCGAGATCAGCAAGCCCGCGGGCATCGTCGAACTGATCTTTTCGGGCGGCGGCACGATCATGCTCGATGTCGAATGCATCGAGGCCCGCCTTGCCGATATTGGCGGCGCGTGGGAAGCCACCTCGCGCCCCATCCACAGGGCTTGAGCATACGATGGCCATCACGCTTGCCCAGTCCGACGCCGATTTCGAGCAGCGTTTCGCCGCGTTTCTCACGACCAAGCGCGAGGTGTCGGCCGACGTCGACGCCGTGGTGCGAGACATCATCGCGCGCGTGCGTGCCGAGGGCGATGCGGCACTGATCGACTACACGCGGAAATTCGGCGGAGGCGACCTCGCCAAGCTCGGCATTGCCGTCTCGGCGGAAGACATCGCCGGCGCCTATGCCGAGGCCGATCCGGCCACGGTCGAGGCGCTGAAATTCGCACGCGACCGCATCCGGTCCCATCACCAGCGGCAAAAGCCTCAGGACGAACGCTACACGGATCCCGCCGGCGTCGAGCTCGGCTCGCGCTGGACGGCGGTCGAGGCGGTCGGGCTCTATGTGCCGGGCGGCACGGCAAGCTATCCGAGCTCGGTGCTGATGAACGCCGTGCCAGCCAAGGTAGCCGGCGTCGAGCGCATCGTCATGGTCGTGCCGGCACCGCACGGCGTCGTCAACCCGCTGGTGCTGGTGGCGGCGGATATATCGGGCGTCTCCGAAATCTACCGCGTCGGCGGCGCGCAAGCGATCGCGGCACTCGCCTATGGTACGCAGACGATAAAGCCCGTCGCCAAGATCGTCGGTCCAGGCAATGCCTATGTCGCCGCAGCCAAGCGGCAGGTGTTCGGCACGGTCGGCATCGACATGATCGCCGGCCCTTCCGAAGTGCTCGTCGTGGCGGACGGCGACAACGATCCGGACTGGATCGCCGCCGATCTGCTCGCCCAGGCCGAACATGACGTGTCGGCGCAGTCGATCCTGATCACCGACGACCCGGCATTCGGCAAGGCGGTCGAACGGGCGGTCGAACGCCAGCTGCGGAGCCTGCCGCGCGCGGAAACGGCGGCCCAGAGCTGGCGCGATTTCGGCGCCGTCATCGTGGTTCCGACCGTCGAGGCCGCGCTGCCGCTGGTCGACCGCATCGCCGCCGAACATGTCGAGCTGGCCATCGAGGATGCCGAAGGCTTCCTGGCGAAGATGCGCAACGCGGGCGCGGTTTTTCTCGGCCGCCACACGCCCGAGGTCATCGGCGACTATGTCGGCGGCTCCAACCACGTGCTGCCGACGGCGCGCTCGGCACGCTTCTCGTCGGGCCTGTCCGTGCTCGACTTCGTCAAGCGCACCTCGGTCCTCAAACTCGGACCGGAGCAGTTGCGCGTGCTGGCACCGGCGGCGATCGCACTCGCGCAGGCGGAAGGGCTTGACGCGCATGGCCGCTCTGTCGCCATACGGCTGAACATGTAGGCCAGTATGACGGGCTCCGGTCAAACCCGCGCAAAACTGATCGATGTCGAACTCGATGAGTCGATCGGCCGTTCGACGCCCGATGTCGAGCATGAGCGGGCGGTGGCGATCTTCGACCTGATCGAGGAGAATAGTTTTCAGCCTGTCAACGACAGCGGTGCGGGTCCCTACCGGCTGAAGCTGTCGCTGGCCGAGTCCCGCCTGGTCTTTGCCGTGGCACGCGAGGACGGCACCGCCGTCGTCACCCACATCCTGTCGCTGACGCCGCTCAGGCGCATCGTCAAGGACTACTACATGATCTGCGAGAGCTATTACGACGCCATCCGCTCCTCGACGCCAAGCCATATCGAGGCGATCGACATGGGCCGCCGTGGCCTGCACAATGAGGGCTCGCAGACGCTGATGGATCGGCTCTCCGGCAAGATCGACATCGACTTCGACACGGCGCGACGGCTGTTCACGCTGGTCTGCGTGCTGCACTGGCGGGGCTGATCCTGGCCCCCGGCGCCCTGCCCCGCTCGGTTCTGTTCCTGTGCGGCATGAATGCCGTGCGCTCGCCGATGGCCGAGCAGCTGGCGCGCCGGATGCTGCCCGCCACCGTCTTCGTCGCCTCGGCCGGCGTGCGCGCCGGCGAGCGCGACCCGTTCGTCGATGCCGTGCTTGCCGAGGACGGGCTGTCGCTGGGTGAGCGTCATCCAAGGACGCTGAACGATCTCGAGGACGACTATTTCGACCTGATCGTGACACTGGCGCCGGAGGCCCACCATGCCGCGCTCGAACTCACGCGCTCGCTTGCCGTCGAGGTGGAATACTGGCCGACGCCGGATCCGACCGATGCCGGCGGCACGCGCGAACACATCATGGCCAGCTATCGCGACGTGCGCGAGCGGCTGAAAGCCCGGATCTACAGCCGGTTCACCGTTCCGAGGCCTGGCGATTAAGCGTGTTCACAAGCGACAGATTATCATATAGGTTCCGCCGAAATTCCAGCCGGGGCGCTGGAACTGCCATCCAAGCAAAGGTATCGAATGCCGAAGGAAGAAGTCCTCGAGTTTCCGGGTATCGTCACGGAATTGTTGCCCAACGCGATGTTCAGGGTGAAGCTCGAAAACGAACACGAGATCATCGCCCATACCGCCGGCCGCATGCGCAAGAACCGCATCCGCGTGCTGACCGGCGACAAGGTTCTGGTCGAGATGACGCCATACGACCTGACCAAGGGCCGCATCACCTACCGCTTCAAGTAAGATCAAGACCCGGCCGGTAAAGCGATGAGCATTTTGCAAAAGCTGGTGCTTGCCTCGGGTTCGCCGCGCCGCATCGAACTCCTGCAGCAGGCCGGCATCGAGCCGGACCGCATCCTGCCAGCCGATATCGACGAAACGCCGCTGCGTGCCGAGCATCCGCGCTCGCTGGCCAAACGGCTGTCGAAGGAAAAGGCCGAGAAGGCGTTCGCGTCGCTGAAGTCCGAGACGGACCATGCGCCGAGCTTCGTGCTGGCGGCCGACACGGTGGTCGCCGTCGGGCGGCGCATCCTGCCCAAGGCCGAGACGCTGGATGACGCCGCCAACTGCCTCGGGCTGTTGTCCGGACGTTCGCACCGGGTCTATTCCGGCATCTGCCTGATCACGCCGGGCGGCAAACTGCGCCAGCGACTGGTCGAGACGCGGGTGCGTTTCAAGCGGCTGCCGCGCGAGGAGATCGACGCCTATGTCGCGTCCGGCGAATGGCGCGGAAAGGCCGGCGGCTATGCCGTGCAAGGATTGGCCGGCGCCTTCGTCGTCAAGCTCGTCGGCTCCTACACCAACATTGTCGGCCTGCCGCTCTACGAGACGGTGGCGCTGCTGTCGGGCGAAGGTTTCAAGACGCATCAAAACTGGTTGTCTGCGCGACCATGAGCCTCGACGACAAGGTCACGCCCCTGCGGCCCAAGCGCCCGTGCCCGGAATGCGGCAAGCCATCGGCGCGCGAGACCTATCCATTCTGCTCGACGCGCTGCAAGGACATCGACCTCAACCGCTGGCTGAAGGGTGCCTATGTCATCTCGGCCCGCGACGACGAGGAAGAACCGGACGCCGACGAGCCGAAGTAGACGAGCGCCGGTCAGGCGGCTTCGTTCTTGCGTTTGACGCGCGCCCAGGCCGGCAGCCAGTCGCCATGTGCGGCCAGGAGATCATCGACCAGTGACCAGATCTGGTCGAGATCGAGTTCGGCCGCGGTGTGCGGATCCATCATCGCCGCGTGATAGATGTGGTCGCGGTTTTCGCTCATCAGCGCCCGCACCGTCAGTTCCTGTACGTTGATGTTGGTGCGGATCAGCGCCGTCAATTGCGGCGGCAGGTCGCCTATATAGGTCGGCTGGATGCCGGACGCATCGACCAGGCACGGCACTTCGGCGGCGCAATCACGCGGCAGCGAGGTGATGCAGCCAGCGTTGCGCACATTGCCGTAGATGACCGACGGTTCGCCGGTCCAGACCGAATTCATGATCGAGGAGGCATATTCCTTCGACTCTTCGACCTCGATGCGCTGGGCCGAGCGGTAGGCCTGCGCCTGGTCCTTCCAACGCTCGATCTGCTCGACGCAGCGCTTGGGGTATTCATCGAGCGGAATGCCGTATTTCTCGATCAAATCGGGACGGCCGTCCTTGATGAAATAGGGCGTGTATTCGGCGAAATGCTCCGAGCTCTCGGTGACGAAATAGCCCAGCCGCGTCAGCATCTCATAGCGCACCTTGTTCGGACAGCGCGGATTCCAGCCGGGTTTGGGCGCGCGGCCTTCGCGATAGGCACGCACGAGATCGGGATAGAGGTCGCGATAGGATCCATCCGGCTGGCGATGCTCGAACTGCAGGTAGAAAGCCATGTGGTTGATGCCGGCCGAGCGGTAGCGGATCTCGTCATAGGGAAGGTCGAGATCGTGTGCCAGTTCCATCGCCGTACCTTGCACCGAGTGGCACAGCCCGACCTGCCTGATCTCGGGATATTTCTCCGAGATCGCCCAGGTGTTGATCGCCATCGGGTTGACATATTGCAACATGATGGCCCGCGGGCAGACGGCAAGCATGTCCTCGCAGATCTTCCACAGATGCGGCACGGTCCTGAGGCCGCGCATGATGCCGCCGACGCCGAGCGTATCGGCGATGGTCTGGCGCAGGCCATATGTCTTCGGCACCTCGAAATCCGTGACGGTGCAGGGCTCATAGCCGCCGATCTGGAAGGCGACGACGACGAAATCGGCGTCCGCCAGCGCCTTGCGCTGGTCCGTGTAGGTCTCGGCCATCGCCTTGACGCCGAGTGTGGCGATCAGTTTGTTGACGACGACGGCGCTTTCTTCCAGCCGCTGCGGATTGATGTCCATCAGCGCGATCGTGGCGCCCGAAAGCGCCGGGCGCTGCAGCACGTCGCCGACGATGTTCTTCATGAACACCGTCGAGCCGGCGCCGATGAAAGTGATCCTGGGATGTCTTGCCACGTTAACCTCCGGCATATGTTCAGGCCACGTCGAAAGCGGCCCTGACGAGCCGTTCGGTGTAGGCGGTCTTGGGATGGGTGAGGACCTGGTCGACAGGTCCCTGCTCGACGATCTTGCCGTGCTGCATGACGATGACGCGGTGGCAGAGCGCCCGCACCACCTTCAGGTCGTGCGAGATGAAGAGATAGCTCAAGCCACGCTCGTCCTGCAGCTTGCGCAGCAGGTCGATGATCTGCGCCTGGACGGAGAGATCCAGCGCCGACGTCGGCTCGTCGAGCAGGATGAATTCGGGTTCGAGCGCGATGGCCCGGGCGATGGCGATGCGCTGCCGCTGGCCGCCGGAAAATTCATGCGGAAACCGCGACAGGATATCGCCCGGCATGCCCGCGCTGACCAACGCCTCGCGCACCCGTTCGACCCGCTCGCGGCGCGTTGCGCCGATGCCGTTGACGACCAGCCCTTCCTCGATGATCTGGCCGATCGTCATGCGTGGGTTAAGCGAGGAGAACGGGTCCTGGAAGACGATCTGCATGCGCGACCGCAGCGGCCGCATCTGCGTTCGCGACAGGCCATGGATCGGCTGGCCATCGAAGCGTATCTCACCGCGTTGCGCTTCGGTCAGCCGGAGCAGCGCCTGGCCGAACGTGGTCTTGCCGGAGCCGGATTCGCCGACCAGCCCAAGCGTCTCATGGCGGCAAAGCTTGAGGTCGAGGTCGTCGACCGCGACCAGTTCACGCCAGTCCGGCTTCAAGAACGTGCCGTGGCGCAGCATGAAGCAGACGCGCACGCCATTCGCTTCGAGGATGGTGCCAGAGCCCGCGGGCAACGGTTGCGGCCGTCCTCTTGGTTCGGAAGCAAGCAATCGCCTGGTGTAGGGATGCCGCGGATCGGCGAACAAGCGTTCAGTGACGTTGTGCTCGCACATTTCGCCATGCTGCATCACATAGACGTAGTCGGAAAACTTGCGCACCACGGTGAGGTCGTGGGTGATCAGGATCACCGCCATCCGCAGCTCTTTCTGCAGATTGCGGATCAGGTTGAGGATCTGCGCCTGGACCGTGACGTCGAGCGCGGTCGTCGGCTCATCGGCGATCAGCACGTCGGGATCGTTGGCGAGCGCCATGGCGATCATCACGCGCTGCCGTTGCCCACCCGAGAGCTGGTGCGGATATTGCTTGAGCCGCGCCTCGGGCTCGGGAATCTGCACATGCCGCAGCAGTTCGAGAGCGCGCGCCCAGGCTTGTTTGCGGCTCACCTTGCGATGCACCCGGATCGCTTCGACGATCTGGCTGCCGACCGTGTAAATCGGGTTGAGCGAGCTCATCGGCTCCTGGAAGATCATCGAGATGCGGTTGCCGCGCAGCTTGCGCCGGGCGCTCTCGGGGAATTTCAGAATGTCCTGTCCGTCATAACAGACGCTCGATTTCGGTGACACCGTTGCGCGGCGCGACAGCAGGCCCATGACGGTGCGCGCCGTCACCGACTTGCCGGAACCGGATTCGCCGACGATCGCGATCGTCTCGCCGCGATAGAGCTGGAACGAGATGTCCTTGACCGCCTCGACGGTACCGTGCTCGACCTTGAAGGCGACCTCGATGTTGCGGGCGTCGATGACGGGCTCTCCCTGGCGCCCATCATGATCGAGGCGGAAGGCTGGTGCGAAGGGCTCGGCGAGTACGACGGTCATTGCTGTCCCCTCAATACGGATCGACGGCATCGCGCAGGCCGTCGCCGAGCGCGTTGAAGGCGAAGACGGTGACCAGCACGAAACCGACCGGCGACAGTATCCAGGGATAGGTACCGATGACGGAATAGGTCGCGGTGTCCTGAAGCATCAGCCCCCAGGAGATCAGGGGCGGCTTGACGGCAAAACCGAGGAAACCGAGGAAGGATTCGAGCAGCACAACCGTCGGGATGGCCAGCGTCACGGCGACGATCACGTGGCTCATCACATTGGGGAAGATGTGCTGCAGGATGATGCGCCGGTCGGTGGAGCCGACCGCCATGGCGGCGCGCACATATTCGATGCGCGCCAGCGCCAGTGTCTTGCCGCGCACCTCGCGCGACATCTGCGCCCAGCCCAACGCCGACATGACGATGATGACAAAGCCGAGGAACACATTGGTCGGCGCGGTGACAGGGATCAGCGTCGTCAGCGCCAGATAGAGCGGCAGTTGTGGGAAGGCGAGCACCAGTTCGACGAAGCGCTGCATCCAGACGTCGAACCGGCCGCCGAAATAGCCCGACACCGTGCCGACAGTGGTACCGATGACCGTGATGATGAAGACCACCGTCAGCGCGATCATCAGCGAGACGCGCGAACCATGAATGGCGCGCGACAGCACGTCCCGGCCGAATTTGTCGGTGCCGAGGAAATGCACCGGCTGGCCGTCCGTCGAGGCGAACAAGTGCCGGTTCGCCGGGATCAGCCCGAAGAGCTTGTAGGGCGCGCCCTCGACGAAGAAGCCAAGCAGCCTCGGGTGGTCGTAGTCGGGGCCGACGATGGGCTGGAAGGTGACCGGATCGAGATCGGCCGAATCGGCCAGCGCGTAGACTCTCGGCCGCGCGACGAAATTGCCGTCCTTGTCGTGGAAGGACGGCAGCTGCGGTGGGGCGAAGCCGACATCGGTCGCCTTCGGATCCATCGGGGCCAGGAATTCGGCGAACACGGCCATCACCAGCAGCAGCACGACCAGCCAAAGCCCAGCCATCCCGGTCCAGGAGCGCTTCAGCCGGCGCCAGACAAGCGCCATGTAGCTCTCATTGCCGCGTGCGGGCGCTACTGTGGCTCGCTCGGCCGGCAGTGGCGGTGGTGAAGGCTCTCGCGCCAGCATCTAGCCCTCCCCGAACTGGCGCACGCGCGGATCAAGCAGGACGAGCAGCATGTCGGCGATGATGTTGCCGACGATCAGCGTCGCCGACAGCACCATCATGAAGGTGGCTGTGACATAGACGTCGCCGACCGCCATCGAACCGACGATCGCCGGACCGACGGTCGGCAGCGCGAAGATGATCGCCGTCTCGATCTCGCCGGTCAGCATGTATGGCAGCACCACGCCCTGGTACATGACGAGCGGATGCAAGGCATTGGGCACGGCGTGGCGCATGACGACGGCACTGCCGGTCAGGCCCTTGGCTCTCGCCGTCTCGACATATTGCGCGTTGAGCGTGTCGAGCAGATTGCCGCGCATGACGCGCATATTGTAGGCGAGGCCGCCGAAGGTGGCGATCGCCACCACCGGCCAGACATGCTTGACCAGGTCGACGAATTTGGCCCACGACCATGGCGCGCCGCCATATTGCGGCGAGAAGAATGAGCCGATCTCCGACACGTTGAACTGGAAGACCAGGAGATAGACGATGATCAGCGCCATCAGGAAGCGCGGCACCGTCATGCCGAGGAAGGCGATGGCCGACAGCGTGGAATCGATCCAGGTGTATTGCCGGGTCGCGGCCCATATGCCGAAAGTGATGCCGAGCACCGAGGCGAGCAGATGGCAGACCAGCGCGAGCAGCAGCGTGCGCGGCAGGCGCTCGCCGACAACCTCGGCCACCGGCTTGTTGTAATAGAGGCTGTAGCCGAAATCGCCGCGGGTGACGATGCCGCCGATCCAGTTGAGATACTGGACGGGCAGCGGCTTATCGAGGCCGTGTTCGACGCGGTAGGCCTGGGCCTGTGCGTCGGCCTCCGCGAAGGAGGCTCCGCCCTGGTTGATCAGCTGCGAGCGGATGTAATCGGCATAATCGCCAGGCGGCGCCTGGATGATGGCAAAGGTGACGAGACTCAAAATAGCGAGAACCGGGATTGCCGACGCTATGCGCATGAGCAGGAATCGCAGCATGGACGGTCCGCTTCCTCATCTCGCCGGACGCTCCCCTGGAGGGGCGTTCGGAGGGTTGGTTTGTCCCGGCCGCGCCCTCGACGCGGCCGGGTGTCTCTCAGTCAGGGGAGGTAAACTTGCATCGGCCCTTAAACTTACATCGGGCCCTTGTCTCCAGGCTTGCCGGGAAGCTCTTCGGGGAACAATTCGTATTTCGCCTGTTTGTCGGCCGCGACGAAGACCCGTTCGCGGATGATCGAATCCTCGGCCCAGTTGAACATGAAGATCGGCGTGCCCTGCGGGATGTTGGAGAAGCGCTTGTTGACGATCAAGGCGCCGGGATATTCCGTCAGGCCGACATTGTAGACGTGCTCGGTCGAGATCTTCTGGAAGTCCCGCATCAGACTGGCGCGCTGGTTGTTATCCGCCGACGAGACGAACTTGTTGACGATGTCGACGAGGTCCTTCTCGAAAGGCATCAGGTCGACCTCGCCGCTTTCCGGCGCGCGGTGATCCCAGCTGGTCTTGGGGCCGACCGGAGCGAGTTGCACGGTGTTCTGCACCACGGAAGTCAGCTCCTGCTCATTGCGCCGGATCAGCCAGTCGAAGCGGCCTGAATATTGCGTTGCATCGCGCTGGGTGCCGTTAAGCCCGTTGAGCACGATCCGGAGGCCAAGCTTCTCCATCTGCGCGACCACGCCTTCGGCGAGGCTCTTGTCGGTCGTGTAGTCGTTGTTGACCAGCATCACGATTTCGACGTTCTTGCCGCCGGCGGTCGCGGCCGGAAAGTTGACGATGCCGTCGCCGTCTGTGTCCTTCAGACCGGCCTTGGCGAGTTCGGCCTTGGCACCCTCGAGGTCGAAAGGATAGTAGACGGTGGACTTGCGGTCATAAAAGCTGGTGCCCGAGGAAAGGCCGCCTGGATAGATGGCGGTGAACGGCCCCTTGACGAGGGAATCGCCCAGCGCCTTGCGATCAAGCGCCATGGTGACGGCCTTGCGGAAATCCTCGTTGCGGTTCAGTTCGCGGATCGCCTGGCCGCGCTCGTCCGGGTTGCCCCAGCCATTGGCGGAAAAATTCAGGCGCAGATTGTAGCCGATCAGCCGCGGGCCGAAGGCAAGGCGCGCCGGCGCGTTCGCCTCCGCCGCGCGCTTGAGCGAGGCGACGAAGTTTTCCGGCTGCTCGAGGTTGGAGAAGTCGCCTGCGCCGGCGACCGCCTGAACGTCGCGGTCGGCCCAGGTCGACAGTTTGTAATGCAGCTCGTTGAGATAGGGCAGCTGGTTGCCCTTCTCGTCCACCTTCCAATAGTAGGGATTGCGGCGCATGACGATGATGTCATCGGCCCGATATTCGACCGGCACCCAGGCGCCCATGACAGGCATGTTCATATATTCGGGCGGGAAAGCGTTCTTGAACTGGTCGTAGGTGTTCTTCGAATATTTCGGGTGCTGCGGCTTCAAAATGTGTGCGGGACCGGGACAGAAGGTGCCATAGGCCATTGCGTAGAGGTGCTGTTTCGGGAAGGCTTCCTTGAAGGTCCATTCGACCGTGTAGTCGTCGATCTTCTTCAGCGTCGTGCCGACGCCGAAGGTTTCCTGGGTGGCGCCATTGAGCGGCGAGACGTTGGGATCCATGACCTCGTCGTCCCAGTAGAACATGACGTCGTCGGCGTTGAATGGCACGCCGTCCGACCATTTGGCACCTTCGACGAGATGCATGGTCAGCTTGTGGCCATCGGCTGACCAATCCCAGCTTTTGGCCAGATTGGGCAGCGGCTCGGTGTCCTTCGCCTCAACCTGGAACAGCGGCGCGGTGCGCGTCAGGCACTCGGAAAGGCCGATGTCGATGCCACCCCACCCTTGGGTCTGGCCGGCGCCGTAGTTCCAGCCTTCGGGCCGGCCGCCGATGACATGGCGCATCGTATCGCCGTAGACGCCGACGCCGTCCGGCATGTTGGCGGTCTTGAAGACAAGCGGCTCTTTCGGCAGCCGATCTTTCACCGGCGGCAGCTTGCCGGCCTTGACGTATTTTTCCGTGACCCAATCGGGCTCGTGATAGTCGGGCAGCGCCTTGAACTCCAGGATGGAGTCGCGCGGCACGTACTTGATCTTGCCCTCGGCCGGAAACGTCGCCGGCACCGGCGGGGCGGTCGGCTCGGAAGCGAAAGCGTTGAGCGCCGGAACGGAGACGCTCAGCGCCAGTCCGGCGGCAATGCCAATGCTGCGTAGGTTCCTCATTGTCTCCTCCCTCGTGTTCAGACGTTTGCTGCTGCTCGTATCTTGCCTGGACGGCAGACTGCGGTGGATCTGCCTCCCGTGGATCCGCCGCCGCGCCCGGTTCTCAGACGGCCTGTTTCAGCGCGGCCTTTTCGGCGCGCAGTTCCTCGATCGAGCGCACGCTTCGCCGCGCGGCACCGGCCCATTCCCGCGTCTTGACCGTGGATTTCGACAGCCTCTCCTTGGCTGCCGGAACCGCATGGGCATATTGCGGCAGCCATTGCGCCTGGGCGACGACCATTTCGTCGACCATCTGCCAGACCTCCTCCGGCGTCGACACCGCGCCGACCAGCGGGTCATGCAGCACGGCAAGCTTCAGAAGATCGATGTCGCCAGATATGGCCGCGTGGACCGACATGCGCTGGACGTTGATCGAAGCCATGCAAGTAGCGGCACAGGCTTCCGGCAACGTGATGCCGGCGGCCATGTTGATGCCGAAACGGTCGACGAAACCGGGGGACTCGATGATGGCGTCGCGTGGCAGATTGGTGATCACGCCGTCATTCCTGACGTTGAAGTGGCCACGATAGACGCGGTTGGTTTCCAGCGCCTCCAATATGTGGCTTGCATGCTCGTTCGAGCGCCTTGACGCGTCGATCGGTTTCGACGCCGCTTCGAGGAATTGCGGATATTCGGTCTCGAACCAGTTGCGGGTTTCCGTGGAATAGCGGAGGTAGCCGCCGGTCTCGCCATGGATCCAGTCGGACATGTCGATCCAGCGCGTGATCTCGTCGGGGCGCTTGCGGTACCAAGGCAGATATTCGGAGAGATGGCCGTTGCTTTCGGTCGAATAGACGCCGAAGCGCTTCAGCACATCGATGCGCAGCTTTTCCTGTTGGGAATAGACCGGATGTGCCTCGAAGGCGGCAATTAGCTCATCCCTATCGATCTTGCGGCCGTTCAGCCGCAAATCGATGAACCAGGTCTGGTGGTTGATGCCGGAACAGACATAGTCGAGTTCCCGCGGCGATTTCGCGCCCAGCACCTCGGCGATCTGCTCGGCGCCGTGCTGGACGCCATGGCAGAGACCGACCGTGTCGACCTTGCCGTATTCGATCGCCGCCCAGGTGTTCATCGCCATCGGGTTGGCATAGTTGAGGAATTTGGCGTTGGTATCGGCGACTTCGCGGATGTCCTTGCAGAAATCCAGGATCACCGGAATGTTGCGCTGACCGTAGAGAATACCGCCGGCGCAGATCGTGTCGCCGACGCATTGGTCGATGCCGTATTTCAAGGGAATGCGGATATCATCGGCATAGGCTTCGAGGCCGCCGACCCGCACGCAGCTGATGATGTAGCGCGCGCCCTCGAGCGCCTTGCGGCGGTCGGTCGTCGCGGTCACCCTCGTTGGCAGATTGTTCGCCTCGACGATCCTGTCGAGGATCGCCTTGATCATCGCGAGATTGTGCTCGCTGACGTCGGTCAGCGCGAATTCGATGTCCTTGAATTCCGGCACGCACAGAATGTCGGTGAACAGCTTCTTCGTGAAACCGACGCTGCCGGCGCCGATAATAGCGATTTTGAAACTCATCACCTTCACCTCGGTCCAATCGAATGCTAGGCAAGGAGCAGCAAGGGAAGAAAGATGGCCACACGCCTCTGGGCGCATGCCATTCAAGCCGGAATCCGGCTTTTCTCTCCTCCCGCCCGCTCCTCGTTCGCGGGCTATTCGCGTTCTTCGAGGCGCGATTATGCGCTTATTCGCGGGCGCGGCCAGAGAAGGATTATGCTTTCAGGGGTAATTTTGTGCTGCGGGATTTAATCGCTAACGGAGAGTCAATGCGGACCGTCTCGCTGCCGCGCGGCCGCCAGCGCCTGCATGCCATGCCGACGAGCACGGGCTATGAGGTGCGCGAGGACGTGACCTATGACTGGGACGGGCGAAAGCGCGGTCAGACACCGTTCACCGTCCTGCAGCATACGATCGGCGGTACCGGCCGGTTGCGCTACGAAAACCGCGATTACCGCCTGCAGACGAACGACACGCTGCTGGTGCTGGTGCCGCACAACCACCGCTACTGGCTGGCCAGGGGCGAGCGCTGGGAATATTTCTGGATCTCGATGAACGGCGAGGAGGCGTTGCGCGTCCACAAGTCGATCCTCGACGTGTCGGGACCGGTCTTTCGGCTGCAGCCGGCGACGATCGATCATCTTGCCGATTGCAGTCTGCGTCTTATCAAAGGGGCCGCTTCTCCAGGCGCTGCTTCGGCGATCGCCTACGAGGCGGCGATGGCGCTCTACGACGATGTGTTCGGCTCGCACGCCTTTGCCGAAAAACAGAGTGCCATGCAGCCGGTCATCGATCATATCAACGCCAATCTCGACAAAGCCCTGCCGGTGGCGGACCTTGTCCAGATCAGCGGACTGAGCCGGGCTCATTTCTCACGCTGCTTCGCCGAGAGCGAAGGCCTGCCGCCCGCCGAGTTCGTGCTGCAGCAGCGGCTGCAGCGGGCGGCGAAATTGCTGACCAAGGCGGATTTCCTGCCGGTGAAGGAAGTGGCCATCCTGTGCGGGTTCGAGGATGCGAATTATTTTTCGAAGGTCTTTCGCCGCCTCTACGGCACGACGCCCAGCCAGTTCCGCACCACCGGCATGTATGCCAGCTTGCGAACGCCGGCCAGGCGCGGCGCCAAGGTGTCGGACGACGAGACCTGACGCCGCTTGAGACCTAATCAGGCCGCGTGCAGGCTGCCGCCGTCCAGCCACTCGAGTTCGGCCGGCGAAAGCGCGATGTCCAGCGCCCGCAGGCTGTCGTCCAGTTCGCCCAGCGTGCGCGGCCCGATCAACGGGACCGATGGGAAAGGCTGGTTGAGGACATAGGCCAGCGCAATATGGATCGGGCTCTTGCGCAGCCTGGCGGCGAGTTCGATCGCCCGGTCGCGGCGGCCGAAATTGCGCTCGGAGTACCAGACCCGCACCAGTTCCTCGCTGTCCAGCCTGTCGCGCCCGGCGCGGTCGGTGAAGAAGCCGCGTCCCTGGCTCGACCAGGCGAAATTCGGCATCTTCCTGGATGTCAGCCAGGCTTTCCAGTCGTCGGTGGAGGAGGTGATGCAGCCGGCCCAGATCGGCTCCAGCATTTCGGCCAGCGAAAAATTGTTGGAGAGCGCGCCGGGCTTCTGCTTGCCAGTGCGCTCGGCATAGGCAATGGCCTCGTCCATGCGCTGCATCGTCCAGTTGGAGCCGCCGAAGGGACCGCGAATACGCCCGGCCTTGACCTCCGCGTCCATGGCGTCGACGAACTCGCCGACCGGCACGTCCGGATTGTCGCGATGCATGAAATAGATGTCGACATGGTCGGTCTGCAGACGGTCGAGCGACTGGGCAAGCTGCTTTGCGATCACGTCGGGATAGCAGAGCGGCGAGTGCGCGCCTTTGGCGATGATCACCGACTGCTCGCGCACGCCACGGTTTCTCAGCCATTGGCCGAGCAGCGTCTCGGTGTAGCCGCCGCCATAGACGTAGCCGGTGTCGAACAGATTGCCGCCAGCCTCGAAAAAGGCATCGAGCAGGATCGACCCGGAGGAGAAGGTGCGGAAATCCTCGAAGCCGAGCGCCACCACGGAGGTCGGTTTCGGCAGGCCCGGAATGGTGCGCTTGCCTATCGCGGTGCCGCCGGGCCGCAGAGGTCGGCCGGAGACGGTGTTGGTGCGCAGCGAGGCCTTCTCGATCTCGTACTCCAGCCCCACCGCCGCGCGCCATCTGTCTAGCACGCGCAAGGTGCCGAGGCTGTCGGCCCAGCCCATCCCCGGCCAGGCGAATTCCTGTCGCCCGGCGCGGATCGCCTCGCCGGCGGCATCGACCTCGAAGGAATAGACATGGCGCTTCTCGTTGACGCTGATGGTCTCTTGCGCGCCGTCGGCGCCGATCACGTCGATCCGGCCGAGGCCGACATCGCGGTCGCCGCCGGCGAACCAGAAGTCCGGCACCTCGATGCGGCCCTTGGTGCCGAAGATGCGCAGGACGTTGTCCTGGTTCAGCGAGATACTGCAGGAAACCTCGGCGACGATGCCACCGGGGAAATGCAGGACAGCGGAGGCCCATTCGTCGACGCCGGACTGGCCAAGATGGGCGGCGCCCACCACCTTGTCGGGTTCGGCGAATGGCTCTCCCGCGGCAGCGCCGGCAATGAGACGCACCATCGACACGGGATAGCCGCCGACGTCGAGGATGCCGCCGCCGGCGAGGTCGTTGGCGTAGAGCCGGTGCTCCGGCATGAAATCAGGCATGGCGAAGCCGAAGCTCGACTTGATCATCCTGATCTCGCCGATGACGCCGGACTTGACCAGGCCTACCAGTTGCAGCGTCTGCGGATGCAGCCGGTACATGAAGGCTTCGCCGAGAAAGGTGCCGGCCTTGCGCGCCGCATGCATCATGGCATCTGCCTCGAAGGCGGTCAGGCCGAGCGGCTTTTCGCAAAGCACATGTTTTCCGGCTTCCGCCGCCCGGATCGCCCATTGCGCGTGGCCGGGATGCGGCACCGCGATATAGATCGCGTCGATCTCCGGATCGGCGAGAAGAGCGTCGTAACCGTCGAGGATGCGGGCGCCTGGAAAGCTCTCGGCCAGACCCGGCTTGCCGGGGTTGCGCGCGCCGATGGCGACCAGTTTCCCGGTGCGCGAACCGGCGACGCCGCCGGCAAAGGCCTTGGCGATGCCGCCCGGCCCAAGAATCCCCCAGCGAATGGGCGTTGATGCAGTCATGTCATTCTCCTTGCGGGCTTGGAAAGGGGCGGCCGGTCAGCGCAGCCGCAGCCCCTTTTCGTCGAACAGGTAGGATTTGCGGATGGAAACGGTGACCTCCGAGGTGTCGGGAACCTTTGCCGCGTCGCGCTGGATCACCACATCCTCGCCATGGGTCGTTCGGGCATAGAGGAAGCTCGTGCCGCCCAAATGCTCGACCACGTCGATGGCGGCGGTGAGGTCGGCGTCGCCTTCACCGGCGCTGCCAAAATGTTCCGGCCGCACGCCGACGATGACTTTGCTACCCAGTTCAGGCCCTGCGCATTTCAACCGTTGCGTGATGCGGGTCTTCTCCTCGCCGGCCAGCTCGACCACGACCCCTTTTTCATCACGCCCGACAATATGGGCTTTGATGAAATTCATCTTCGGCGAACCGACAAAGCCGGCCACGAACATATTGTCGGGATTGTCATAGAGCTCCAGCGGCCTGCCGATCTGCTCGATATGGCCGGCGCGCAGCACGACGATCCGGTCGGCCAGCGTCATCGCCTCGGTCTGGTCGTGGGTGACATAGACCATGGTGGCGCCGAGTTCCTTGTGGAGTCTTGAAATCTCGACCCGCATCTGGACACGCAGTTCGGCATCAAGATTGGAGAGCGGCTCGTCGAACAGGAACACTTGCGGCTCGCGCACGATGGCGCGGCCGATGGCGACACGCTGGCGCTGGCCACCAGAAAGTTTTTTCGGACGACGATCCATCAATTCGCTGATGCGCAGGATCTCGGCCGCGCGCTTCACCCGCCGCTCGGTGTCGGTCTTGGGGTTGCCGGTCATGCGCAGCCCGAAGGAGAGATTCTGCTCGACGCTCATATGCGGATAGAGCGCGTAGGACTGGAACACCATGGCGATGCCGCGGTCGGCGGGCTCGACATCGTTGACCACCTTGCCGCCGATGGCGATCTCGCCGCCGCTGATGTCCTCCAGCCCGGCGATCATCCTGAGCAGCGTGGACTTGCCGCAGCCCGACGGGCCGACGAAGACGACAAACTCGCCATCGGCGATGTCGATGTTGGCACCGTGGACGACTTCGAACGCGCCGAAGCGCTTGGCGACATTGGTGAGCGTGACGGTTGCCATTCTGCCCCTTACTTGACCGCGCCGGCGGCGATGCCGGCGATGAAATGGCGCTGCAGGAGCACGAAGACGATGAGCATCGGCACGGTCAGCATGACCGCGCCCGCCATGATGCCGCCCCACGACACTTTGGTCAGGCCGATCAGCGTGCCAAGCGCCACGGGTGCTGTCATCGAACCCGGCTGGCTGTTGATCAGAAGTGGCCACAGATAATTATTCCAGGAGGCGAGGAACAGGATGATGCAGAGCGCCGCCAGCATCGGCCGCGCCAGCGGCAAGGCGATGAAGACGAAGATCCGCCACTCCTTGACGCCCTCGACGCGGGCCGCATCGAACAGATCGTCCGGCATCATCGAAAAACTCTGGCGCATGAACAGCACGCCCAGCGAATTGAACAGCGGCGGCACGATCAGCGCCACCCAGGTGTTGGCAAGCTTGAAGTCGCGCGCCACCATGATGAATTGCGGGATCAGCACCACCGCATAGGGCAGCGTGATGGTGCCCAGGATGATGGCCACGACCACGCTTTTGCCGAAGAACTGGTAGCGGGCCAGCGCCCAGCCGGCCATCGAGGTCAACAGCACCGACAAGACGGTGTAGGTCACCGCCACGCAAACGGAGATGACGATGGCGCCGACGAAGTCTGTGTCGCGCTGCAAATTGTTGAAATTGTCGATGAAATTGCCGCGCGGCAGCAGTTCGATGCCCGGGCTGAATATGCCATTGTCGGGCATGGTCGAGAACACCACCATCATCCACAGCGGAAACAACCAGATCAGCGCCAGCGGCGTCAGGAACAGGTGCAGTGCGATGCTTCGTTTCAGTCTTGCCGACGAGAGCGAACTCATTTCGGTTCCCTCGTCAGCCATAGCTGCACCAGCGTGATGGCGATCGCCAGCCCGGCCATGGTGTAGGCGACGGCAGAGGCATAGCCGAAATTGAGCGAGCGGAAGCCCTGGCGGTAAAGCAGCAGACCGAGCGTCTCGGTGCCGCCGCCCGGCCCGCCGCGCTCGGTGATCAGGAACGGCTCGGTGAACAATTGCATGGTGCCGATGATCGACAGCACGGCGCAGAAGACGATGACCGGCTTCAACAGCGGCAGGGTGATGTAGAAGAATTGCTTGAGCTTGCTTACCCGGTCGAGCGTCGCTGCCTCGTAGACATCCTCGGGAATGGACTGCATGCCGGCCAGCAGGATGATGGCGTTGTAGCCGGCCCAGCGCCAGGTGACCGCGATCATGATCAGCGCCATGGCCGGCGTGACATTGGAAAACCAGTCGACCTTGGGCAGGCCGATGCTGTTCAGCAGCTTGTTGACGATCCCGAAATCGAGGCTGAACATCAGCCGGAACACCGCCGAATAAGCGACTTCGCCGACCACCACCGGGGCGAAGAAGGCGAAGCGGTAGAGGCCGCGCGCCTTGAGCAGCGGCGAATTCAGAAGCACCGCCATCACCATGGCTAGCGCGATCATCACCGGAACCTGAATGACGAGGATGAGCAGCGTGTTCTTCAGCGCGTTGAAGAAGGCGGGGTCGCCGACCAGCCGGCCCCAGTTGAAACCGGGCGCGAAGCGCCACGGCACGGTGCGCGTCGCCTGGAACGAGATCAGGAACGAGGAGATGATCGGCCACACCCAGAAGATGGCGAAGATCAGGAGATAGGGCGTAAGGAAGCGATAGGCCGTGGCATTGCGGGCGCGCATCTTTTGTCCTCCTTCATCCCTGGTGTTGAAAGCAAGCGTGCAAGCGGCGGGTCCAGGACGGCATAGCTGCCGTCCCGGACCCCGTCCTGGGAGTTCAGGACTTGACAGGCAGCCCAGTCGCCGAGGCGATCTGGCTGGCGGCATCGTCGAGTGCCGCCTTGGCGTCGGGATATCCGCCGGCGAGGTATTTGGTCTGCACGGCGCGCACGATGATCTCGGCATCGCTCTGGAACTGCGTGCCGCGGCTCGGAACGACCTTGGGCAAGGTGCCCAGAATATCCTTCCACACCGCCTGGCCGCCCCAGTAGGGCTGGCCCTGGCTGACGTAAGGGTCGTTCAGGGCCGAGACCAGTGATGGGACGAGGCCGAACTCCTTCAGCATGGTGATCTGGCCTTCATTGGTGCCGAGCGTGTATTTCAAATACTCGTAGGCCGCTTCCTTGTTCTTCGACGCCGAGGTGATGGCGAGCGACGAACCGCCGAGATTGGCGGCGTGCGGCCCGTCCGCGGTCAGGCTCGGCATCAGGTAGACGCCCCACTTGCCGTTTTCGCCGGCCGATTCGGTGCGGATGGTGCCTTCGTACCAGCCGCCATAGACCTGGGTGGCGACGGTTCCGGCGGTGTTGTTGGTGATCTTGGTGCCCCAGTCGGCCGACGAGACGATGCCCGCGTCCTTCATCTCCTTGACCTTGGTCATGGCGTCGACGCATTTGGGCTGGTTGACCGTGATCGACTGGCCGTCCTCGGCGAAATAGGCGCAGCCCTGTTCGTTGGAGATCATGCGGAAGAATTCACTGTCGCCGTTGAAATCGGCATTGGTCATCGAGACCCCTGGATTGGCGGCCTGGATCTTCTTGCCGGCGGCGATGAAATCGTCCCAGGTCTTGATCGATGCCGGATCGACGCCGGCCTTTTCATAGAAGTCGCGGCGATAGAAGGCGGCGACCGGGCCGGAATCCCACGGCATGGCATAGGCCTTGTCGCCGACTTCGAGTTCGGTACGCTTGAAATCGGGGAATTTCTTCTGGTCTTCCGCCGTGTAGCCCAACGTGTGCAGGTCGACGAAACAGTCGGGGAACTGGCTCCAGTAATTCTCGGCCTCGCCGTTCTCGATGGTCACGATATCAGGCAGGCCGACGCCGCCGGCCGCGCACCCGGCGATCGACTTGTCATAGGTCGGCTGGTTGCCGAGATCCTGGACCGTGACCTTGATGTCGGGATGGACCTTGTTGAAACCGGCAACCGTTGCCTTCAGCGACGAGGCGGCGATGTTCCAGCTCCAGATGGTGATTTCGCCGGATTGCGCGAAGGCCGGGGCTGAGCCCAAGGCAAGCGCGAGCGCGGCGCAGGACAGTGTGATGCGCATTGAAATCCTCCCATTTCATTTGCTCTCTCTGCGAGCCTGGCTAGACTAGGCACCGGCAAAGGCCTGTCCCCGACAAAGGGAATACGAAATTGGCGGAAAGTAAGATGCCCGAACGGCCGTTTTACCAGCCTGGTGCCAGCAGTGTGGAAGGCCTGCCGCTGCTGTTGCAGATGTTCCACACCAATCCGCTGGTGATGCTGAAGCCGCATTGGCATGCCCAGGTAGAGGTGAATTTCATCGTCCGCGGCTCCGTCCACTACCGCATGAACGAGCACGAAATCTCGCTCTCGGCCGGCGAGATGTGCCTGTTCTGGGGCGGCCTGCCGCACCAGATGGACGATTTGAGCGACGACGCCGTCTATGCCGGCGCGCACCTGCCGCTGGTGCATTTCTTCCGGCTGCACCTGCCGGCGGATATACGCCACCGGCTGATGACGGGTGCGACGCTGGTGACAAGCGCCACCGATCAATCCGACAATGACAATTTCGCCCGCTGGAACCGCTACGCCCGTTCGGGCGACCCGGCCAAGACCGAGCATGCCGTCAACGAACTCCTGCTGCGGCTGGAGCGGGTGCGGTTCGAGCCCTATCGGCTGGTGCCGGAAAACGCCGCCGGGCAGGAGGCGGGCTGCCCCTTCGACCAGCAGTCCTCACGCAATGTCGGGCGCATGTGCGATTTCATCGCCGAAAATTTCCTCTACGACATCGATTGCATGAACATAGCGGCCGCCGCCGATATCCACCCCAAATACGCCATGGGCCTGTTCAAGAAATCAACCGGCATGACGCTCAACGAATATGTCAACCTGTTGCGGCTGAGCTACGCGCAGGCGCTTCTGATGCATCAGGACGCCAATGTGCTGCGGGTCGCCATGGACTCGGGCTTCGGCTCGCTCAGCGCCTTCAACAAATCCTTCCGCAAGCTGGCCGGCATGACCCCATCCGACTTCCGCAAGGGGCTGCCAAGCGCCAGATAGGCGGGCGCACGACATGGAAACCGACCCATCGGGCGACATTTCTTTTCCTGCGGGAAATCCACATCTGGGCGCTGGACAGGCCGGATTCCCATGCTATAACCCACGCGCTTTCAAGGGGCGCCCACGGTGCCTTCATGAAATCCGGAGCGCGAGTTTTCGTTAGCCGGAACAGGCCCAGATAGCTCAGTTGGTAGAGCAGCGGACTGAAAATCCGCGTGTCGGTGGTTCGAATCCGCCTCTGGGCACCATCATTTTAAAAATCCAAGCGCTTATGGCGTGACCACCTGATCGCTATCAATCGCATGCGCCTGTTGCACGGGCGTTCGCGTGTCGTCGCTTAGGTTTTCTTGTCGCCATCGGGATTTGGTGCAGGTGCCTCTCGCACGTCTCGTGGTGGCGGATCGACATGCTCAGGCTCTGACGGTGCTTCCTTGTCCGGCCGACGGACGGGTGGCTGCGGGCCGGGCTTCGGCCGTGGTTCTTGGATCTTGGCTAGCATATCCAGTTAACCGCAACCACAGGCTCTTGTTCCCTTGTGTCTTAAAGAACCGGGAGGCCGAAGCCTTCTGTCGGCTTGGTGCGGGTGCCCGCCCTGTCACAAAGATCGATGGACGGAACGACTTTGCCTTCGCCGGGCTTGTGAAGGATTCAATTTGCTTGGTGATCCCACAACCCTAGGGCAAACTCCCTGCCGGGGCTGCAGGAGGTGAAATGAGAGCACGCGCAGCAACGCTTGGGGATCTCGAGGATGTCTTCCATGGCCTGTCGAAGCGGATGTCGGACGAGTACGCGGCGGCCGGCAAGGACAGCAAGATCGCCTACGACAATCTGATGATGAATTTGAAGGAAGGCCGCGCGCACGCGCTTGTCGAGGGCGAGAAGGCCGTGGCGATCATTGCCTGGCATGAAAACAGCGACGCCGCCGATACGCTGTTCGCCGCGCGGGAGGATTTCTTCCGCGGCTCGACCGTCCGTTTCTGCAAGCGGCATATCAGGCACATCCAGGCGCTTGCCGGCAACCTTCCAATCCACTCGCGCAGTTGGCTCCAAGGGCCCGACGTCGCCAGGTGGTTCGGCATTATCGGCTATGTCGAGCGCGGCCAGGAAAACGGCGCAAAACTGTTCGAACTGCCGCCTGCGCGCTGAATAGAAATTCTACCGCACCGCGAACGCCGCCTGCACCGCCCGGTTGACCGTCACCGGCAGGATCGACATGTGGTTTTCGCCGGCATGGAGTTCGAAGCTTGCCCGCAGGCCCGGGAGCGCGTCGAGGCGTTCCGCCATCGCCCTGGCGAATTCGTCGGTAAGGATGAGCTTTTTCTGCGCCAGGCGCTTTTCCTCGTCTTCCGCGCCGACCTGGAACGGCGCCAGCTTTTCGGTCTCATACTCTCCGGCCGACAGGATTACGTCGGCTTTCAGGCCGTCGGGAACAGCGGCTTCGAACCTTTCGAGAAAGCGGTCGATAACGCGATCTTCCCAATAGATGGCAGGGCTGGCCGCAATGAAGGTGCTGAATGAGAGCGGGCGGGTAAACAGGGCGTAGAGCGCGAACAGGCCACCGAAAGAGTGGCCGTAAAGTGCCTGGCGGCTCTCGTCGATCCTGGTCCGGCTGGCGACCCACGGCTTCAGCTCGGCTTTGATGAAGGCCAGAAAATCCCCCGCCCCGCCGGTCCTGACTTCCGGCGTGCCCTCGTGGAAGGGCGGATAGGTCCTGCCCGGCGGTGGCCCCAGATCCCATGAGCGGCGCAGCGGGTCATAGGCGCCCTCGACGGGGTAGCCGATGGCGACGATGACGCCCCAGCCGACATTGGTGCCGGCGGGATAGGGGGCCTGCGCGCGCATCGCGTCGACCGCCGTGCCGATAACGGCGTTGCCGTCGGTCATGTAGAGCACCGGCCAGCCGGCCTCGGGCATTGGCCCCGACGGCACATGGATGAAGACCCGCCAGGGATCGCCTCCGCTTTTGCCAACGAAGTCGTGGACGGTGGTGTCGGCAATCAAGGCTGGCGTCGCCATCGGCTTGGATATCTCCACGGGACAAGGCTCAGCGGCGGCGCAAGAGCCACATCAGGACGGGGCCGCCGATCAGCGTCGCGACGAGGCCGGCCGGAATCTGGCGCGGGAAGATGGCGGTGCGGCCGATCCAGTCGGCGCAGACCATGATCAGCGCGCCGGCAAGCATCGCGCCGATCGCTTGCGGCAGCGCACGCGACAGGCCAAGGCGCCACGCCAGGTGCGGCGCCATAAGGCCGATGAAGGTCAGCGGCCCGACGACCAGGGTCGAGGCGGCGGTGAGCGCTGCCACCATCAAAAGCACCAGCAGCCGTGTTGCCTTGAGGTTGACCCCGAGGCTTTGCACCGCGGCGGAGCCGAGCGGCAGCATGTCCAGCCAGCGCAGGAAGAACGGTGCGAGCAGGAACAGGCAAAAGGCAAACGTCGAGGTCAGAAGCGCCGAGCCGGCGTCGACGCCGTAGGTCGAGCCGGTGAGCCAATTGAGCAAAAGCATGGCGCGCGGATCGCCCGTGGCGGTGAGCACCAGGATCAGCGCGTCGAACAGGGCCGTCAAGGCGACACCGGCAAGCAGCAGCCGCTCTGGCGCATAGGCGGTACGGCGACCGATCGCCAGCGTCACCAGAAGGGCGGCGAAGGCGCCGATCGTGGCGGCCAGGGTCTGTACCGGGCGGCTGGCATCGGCGAGCGCGAACAGCGCCACCATCATGCCGAGCGCAGCGCCGGCGCTGATGCCGAGCACCTCGGGGCTGGCCATCGGATTGCCGGTCAGCCGCTGCATCATCAGCCCGGCCAGCGCCAGCATGGCGCCGGCGGCAAGTGCCGCGGACACTCGAGGCAGCCGCCAGGCCAGCAAGGGCCGCAGCTGATCGCCGGACGCGAATGTCCAACCATCGGTGCCCGGCCCGTAGAGCAGCGCCAGCACGAGCAGCAAAAGCAGGAGGCCGCCGATCGCCGCCAGCACAAGGCCGGGCCTTTTCGTTCTGGGCAAGCGCTCGGCGGCGAGTGCCGGTGCTTCCGCGCCAAGCGCGAGGCGCGGCAGAAGCCAAAGAAGCAGAGGCGCGCCGAGAAGCGCCGTCATCGCGCCGGTCGGCAGCAGGTCGCCCTGTGGCCCGGTCGCGACCTGCACTCCCTGGTCCGCGGCCCACAGCAGTGCCGCGCCGATCAGCGGCGCCATCACCAGTTGCTGGCCTAGCCGGCGGGCGCCGCCGATGCGCGCGAGCGTGGCGGCGGCAAGGCCGACGAAGCCGATGACGCCGATGGCGGCAACGACGAAAGCGATCAGGGCGACCGCCGCCGCCAGTCCGGCGAAGCGATAGGCACCGAGCGGGACGCCGAGGCTGCGCGCGCCTTCGTCGTCGAGGCCAAGCAGAGTCAGCGGCCGCACCATGAGGCCGATCGCCAGCGCGGCACCGCCAAGGCGCGGCAAGAGCCACCGCGTCACCGACCAGTCCTGCTGGCCGAGCGAACCGGCGCCCCAGAGGAACAGGCTGGCCAGCCATTCATGCCGAAGCACCACAAACGCAGCACCGATGGCGCCGGCATAAAGGCTGACGACCAGCCCGGCCAACACGACCGAAAGCGGCGACAGGCCCTTGTGCCAGGAGAGCGCCAGGACCGCCGCAAGGGCAGTGAAGGCGCCGGCAAGCGCCACCCATTCGCGGCCGAAGGCAAGCAGCGACGGCGCCAGAAGCGTCGCCAGCGCCAGCGCCAGATAGGCGCCGGCCGAGACGCCGACGGTTTCGGGCGAGGCGAGCGGATTGCGCAAAACCTGCTGCAGCACCGTCCCGGCCAGTCCGAGGGCCGCACCGCAGAGAAGGCTGACGGCGAGCCGGGGCAGGAAAGCGTAGTGGACGAGCACCTGCCTGATATCCTCGACATCGGGGCTTGCGAGCGCCCCCAGCCAGAGTGCCGGCGGCAATTGCACGCTCGTGTTGGAGAGGGTCGCGGCGCCGGCCGCGCAGAGAAGCACGACGCAAAGCAGGATCGCGCCCAGGGGATATCCGCCTGGTATGCGAGGCGACGGGGTGCGACCGCGGACGAGGACGGCATTGTCGGGCAAGATCGCTTCCTGCTCAACCACGGGCGGTCTCCGCCGTCAGCGCCGCGGCCAGCAGGCGGGCAAAACGGCTCGCCGAGGGCAGCGTGCCGAACATCAGCACCGCAGGCAGGCGCATGATCGAGCGCTTGCGCACGAACGGCATGGCATTCCAGACCGGGCTCTCGGTCAGCGTTCCGCCCGCCCCTTCGGGCAAGGGTTCGAGATAGGCAAGGCGCGCATCATCAGACGTTGCCAGCCCGTCGATACCGACGGTTGCAAATCCCCAGTAATTAGTCTCTCCGGCCCAGGCGTTGCGGATGCCGATGCGGTCGAACACCGCCTGAAACAGGCTTTTTTCGCCATAGACGCGCACATTGCGCGGATCGAGGAAGCTGACGACATAGATCGGCCGCGCCGAAAGCGGTTCCAGCTGCTGCTTGATGGTCGAAAAATGCGCCTCCGTCGCCGCTATCAGCGCCTCGCCCTCCCTTTCCTTGCCGACAAGCCTGGCCAATTGCCGGGTCGCCTCGATGGCGCGCTGATAGGGCTGACCGCCCGGCGTATAGATGCCGATCGTCGTCACCGGTGCCACGCGCTCGAGCAGCGGCTTGATGCCGTCGAGATAAGGGATGGAGAGGATGATGTCGGGACGAAGCTGTTGCAGGAATTCGAGATTGGGCTCCAGGATCGTGCCGATGTCGGCGACTTGGGGCGGCAGCGGCGGCTCGACCACCCACCTTTCCCAGACCTCACGGTCGGCGATAGCGACCGGCGTGATGCCGAGCATGAGCAAGGTCTCCGCCAAGCCGTCATCGAGGCAGACGATGCGCGGCGGGCTGGCCGCGGCTGGCGTCACGACGCCGGTGAACGGCAGAGTGAACAGCGCGAGCGCGTGGCGACGCGTGATCCGGACGCGCGGACGATTGACCTCTCCTGGCCGGGGTTGATGATCTGTATTCAACTTGGCTTGCCTGTTGCCCGGGGCCCTGGTCTCCGGCGACCAATCCGAGTTGACTATTAAACAGGATATTCTTAGTCAAGTTTTAAGACGAGGCCGGCGGCGACAAACCCCAAGAAGGCAGGTGACGCGATCCGGCAACAGCTCCTAAAATCCGTCAGCAAACTATCCCCGAAAAGGGGCCGGAGGCGGTGCCGGGCGCATCCGCCACAGCGTGATCGGGTTGCGCTCGGCAGGCGTTGATGGTTTGTTGCCGGTCAGCGGAGATCAAGTGATGCGAGAATCCATGGGTCAAGACGAATACGGGTCGGCGAACCCCTTCGATCCGGACGACCTGCCGAATTTGAACGCGATCGGACCAGGGATCGGCAATAACGACTTCGAGAAGTACGCGGTCGCCGTGATCATCGTGTTCGGCGCCCTGATCATCGGCGGCTTGATGGCCGCGTCGATGACTTTCGGCCACCGCAACGGGTTCCTGTTTGCGCTGGGCGGTGCCACGTCGGCCTGGATATCGGGAAACGCGCTGCTGCTCGACCGGCCACGCATCTATGCGCTGTTCGTCGGCATCGCCGCCTTGATGCTGATCGCGTCGACCATCACGCTGGTGACCTGACGGCTCCCGGGCCATGAGGCGGAGGCCGGTCCCGAAAGGCGGAATCCGGCCTCATCCGGAAAGCAACCGTCTTGCGGCCTGTCAATATCCGAGCGCCTCGCCCGATGCCGCGCGGCTGTCGATGGCGCCATTGTAGCGGGCGCCGCCGCCCTTCTCGATTTCCACCAGGCTCTTGCCGCCGACGAGAATGCCCGCCGCCTGGCCCCAGCCCTGGTCACTGAGATCAAGGCGATAGCCCATCCCGGCCAGCAGTCTTTCTGTATCCGGCGAAAGGCCGAACGGCTCGACATAGACGGTATCGGGCAGCCATTGGTGATGAATGCGCGGCGCGTCGATCGCCTCCTGGATGTTCATGCCGTGGTCGATCACGTTGACGATGGCTTCCAGCGTGATGGTGATGATGCGCGAGCCGCCTGGGCTGCCGATGACCATGAACGGCTTGCCATCCTTGGCCACCACGGTCGGGCTCATCGAGGACAGCGGCGTCTTCTTCGGCTGGATGGCATTGGCTTCGCCCTGGACGAGGCCATAGAGGTTGGGCACGCCGGGTTTCTGGGTGAAGTCGTCCATCTCGTTGTTGAGCAGGATGCCGGTGCCGTCGGCGACGACGCCGGCACCGAACGAACCGTTCAGCGTGTAGGTGACCGCGACCGCGTTGCCGTCCTTGTCGATGATCGAATAATGCGTCGTCTCCTTCGACTCGCCGAAGCCCTTCGGCATCAGATCCTGCGACACGCCGGCGCGGAACGGATCGATCTTGTCGCGGATGTCCTTGGCATAGGCTTTGTCCAGCAGCCTGGAGACGGGGTTGTCGACGAAATCGGGATCGCCGAGCGCGGAGTTGCGGTCGACATAGGCGTGGCGCATCGCCTCGACCATGACGTGGACGGTCTCGGCCGAGCCGGCGCCGAGATAGGACAGCGGATAGCCTTCCAGCACGTTGAGGATTTCGCAGATGATGACGCCGCCTGAGCTCGGCGGCGGCGAAGAGATGATCTCGTAGCCGCGATAGGAGCAGGTGACGGGCTTCAACTCGCGCACCGCGTATTGTTCGAAATCACCCTTGGCCAGGATACCGCCCTTGGCGCCGCTCGCCTTGACGATGGCGTCGGCGATGGCGCCCTTGTAAAAGGCATCGGGACCTCTCTCGGAAATGGCCGAGAGCGACGCGGCAAGGTCGGGCTGAACCAGCTTCTCGCCGACGCCATAGGGCTTGCCATCGATTTTGAGGAAGGCCGCCGCCGCCGCTGGGTCCTTCGCCAGCCTTTCGGCGCTGCCGGCGAACGAAGCCGCATCGCCCTGGTTGAGGACGAACCCATCTCTGGCATAGGCGATCGCCGGCGCCATCAGGTCCTGCCTGGACAAGGTGCCATATTTCTGGCGCGCCATCTCGAAACCAGCCACCGAGCCTGGTACGCCGACCGCGAGATAGCCGTCCAGGCTAGCGCCCTTCACCGGGTTGCCGTCCTTGTCGAGATACATGGTCTTGGTCGCGGCAAGCGGCGCCCGCTCGCGGAAATCGAGGAAGGTCGATTTGCCGTCCTTGAAGCGGATGGTCATGAAGCCACCGCCGCCGATATTACCGGCATTGGGATAGACGACGGCCAAGGCATAGCCGACGGCGACCGCCGCATCGACGGCATTGCCGCCCTTTTTCAACACCTCGACGCCGACTTCGGAAGCCAGATGCTGGGCCGTGACGACCATGCCGTTCTCGCCCTTGGCCGGTGCCGGCGACGCGGCGAAAGCCGATGGCGAAAAGGCGAAGGCGATGGAAAGACCGAGGGCGATCAATGTCCTACGGGTGAGATGCATGGCGGGTTCTCCAAGTGGTGCTTGCCTAGAAGAGCTACTTGGAGCGATCGAGTCCATCTTCAATGAAGACATTCACGGGTTGGTGACTGCTCGCTTGTGGTGGAGATGCAGAGCAGAGGAGGCGTGAAGGACCGCCAACTTTCGGACGTCGGCGCGACAGCGTCCCCTCTGTCCTGCCGAACATCTCCCCCGCAAAGGGGAAGATCGGCTCTACCTCAAACGATCCCGCCGGAACCACCTGCGACGGCTGGCCGCTCCGCCGCGACCTTGGCGCGATAGCCCGCCGCCCGGTATGCGGCGACCGGATCTATGGCGCCACCTGTCTTCAGCCGTGCCATGGCAAGGATCGGCTCGACATCGGTTCGGTAGGCCGCCTTCAGCGTCTGCGTCGCCATCAGTGCGTCATTGCCGTCCTGGAACCCCTCAAGCGCCTTTCGGTCGACCAGCAGCGCCTGCGCATAGGCGCGCTGCACCTCGACCGCCGACAACATCAGGCTTTCGATCGGATCGGTGACATTGTGGCTCTGGTCGAGCATATGGGCGGGGTCGAACCCCTCGGCGCCTGACAGCTCGGCATCGACCAATTCGTTGAAAACCAGGAACAGCCGATAGGGGTCGATCGACCCGGCATCGAGGTCGTCGTCGCCATATTTCGAATCGTTGAAATGGAAGCCGCCAAGTTTTTTGAACTGGATCAGCCGCGAGACGATCATCTCGATGTTGACGTTGGGCGCATGATGGCCGAGGTCGACCAGGCAGAAGGCCTTGTCGCCGAGCTCCCTTGAAATGATGTAGTTGGTGCCCCAGTCCTGCACGACGGTGGAGTAAAAGGCAGGTTCATACATCTTATGTTCGGTGAACAGCTTCCAGTCGTCCGGCAGCCCGGCATAGATCTCCTTCATGGCATCGAGATAGCGCTCGAACGCCTTGGCGAAATTGACCTGGCCGGGGAAGTTGGAGCCGTCGCCGATCCACACCGTCAGCGCCTTCGACCCAAGCGTCTTGCCGATCTCGATGCATTCGAGATTGTGCTCGACCGCCTGACGACGCGTGTCGGCGTCGGCATGCGACAGCGAACCGAATTTGTAGGAAAGCGTCTGGTCCTTCGCGTCGGAAAAGGTGTTGGAGTTCATCGCATCGAAGCCAAGCCCGAAGCGGGAGGCCGCCTGCTTCAGCCGGTTCGGATCGGCCTTGTCCCAAGGAATGTGCAGCGACACGGCCGGCGTCGCCTGCGTCAACTGCTGGATGACAGCGCAATCCTCGATCTTGTCGAAGATGTCGCGCGGCTCACCGGCGCCGGGAAAGCGGGCGAAGCGGGTGCCGCCGGTGCAGACGCCCCAGGACGGGATCGCGACCGCGAACTTTTCCACCTTGTCGCGGATAGAGTCGATGGCGATGCCGCGTCGGTCGAGGCGCTCGCCGAGTGAGGCATAGTCACGCTCGAGGTCAATCTTGCGCGCGGCGTTACTGCTGGCGACGATGTCGGCGGAGATGATGGATTCGGACACTGCTGTTCCTCCCAGAATGCATTCGGTCGGCGGCGCCCCTCATCCGCCTGCCGGAAACTTCTCCCCGTATAGCGACGGGAGAGAAGGGGCCAGCGTGAGCGCCGGCGAGCGGCTACCGCGTAAAGCTCTGTGCGTTGCCGGCGTCGACGTTGATGATGTTGCCGGTCGACTTGGCCGACATGTCGGAGGCGAGGAAATAGATCGCCTCCGCGATGTCTTCCGGGAAGACGGAGCGCTTCAGCATCGAACGCGAGCGGTAGTGCTCTTCCAGATCGTCGGTCGACATCTTGTAGGCGGCGGCACGCTGTTCCTTCCACTCGCCGGTCCAGATCTTCGAGCCGCGCAGCACCGCATCCGGGTTGACGACATTGACCCTGATCTGGGCTTCCGCGCCCTCCAGCGCCAGGCAGCGGGCGAGATGAATTTCGGCGGCCTTGGCGGTGCAGTAGGCGGCGGCGTTGGGCGATGCCGCCAGGCCATTCTTGGAGGCGACAAAGACGACGTTGCCGCCGATCTTCTGTACCCGGAACAGCCGGAATGCTTCCCTGGAGACCAGGAAATAGCCTGTGGACAGGATGTCCATGTTCTTGTTCCACAGCGCCAGGGTCGTCTCCTCGATCGGCGCCGACGATGCCAAGCCGGCATTCGAGACCAGAACGTCGATGCCGCCGAACTCGACGGCCGTCTCGGCGAAGCCGGCGACGACCTGGTCCTCCGAGGTGACGTTGATGAGAACTGGGCGGACGAAATCCCTGCCATAGGCTTTTGCCAGTTCCTCGTTGGCGCCGGCGAGTGCCGCCTCGTCGATATCGGCCAGCACGACGCAGGCGCCTTCGCGCAGCAGGCGGTTGGCCGTGGCGCGGCCGATGCCGCCGGCGCCGCCGGTGACCAGCGCGACCTGGCCGGCGAGAGACTTCGGCTTCGGCATGCGCTGCAGCTTCAAATCCTCGAGCAGCCAATACTCGATGTCAAAGGCCTCCTGCGCCGGCAGGCCGACATAGGACGAGACGGTCGACGCACCGCGCATGACGTTGATGGCGTTGACGTAGAATTCGCCCGAGATGCGCGCTGTCGCCTTGTCGCCGGCGAAGGTGAACATGCCGACGCCGGGCATCAGATAGACCACCGCGTTGGGGTCGCGGATAGCAGGCGAGTCCGCATGCTTGCAGCTGTCGTAATAGGCTTGGTAGCCGACACGATATTCGGCAATGTCGTCGGCGAGTCGCGCGATGACGGCATCGACGTCGGGCTTTGCGGGATCGAATTCGATCACCAGCGGGCGGATCTTGGTGCGCAGGAAGTGGTCCGGGCACGAGGTGCCGAGGGCTGCCAGCGGGCGCAAATCCCTGGAGTTCACGAATTCGAGCACGGCGGGCGAGTCATCGAAGTGGCCAAGCTTGTGGCTCTTTTCCGAGACCAGGCCGCGAATCCTGGGCATCAGCTTGGCGGCAATCGCTCGGCGGGCAGCCGCATCGAGCGACTTCACCACCTCCCCACCGAAGATCGCCACGCCTTCGGAGCGGCGCTCGAACCACTCTATCGCTTGGTTGATCACCGAAATCGTCGTTTCGTAGCACTCCTTCGGCGTATCGCCCCAGGTGAACAGGCCGTGGCTTTCGAGGATGACGCCCTTGGCGGTGGGGTGTTCGACGCAGAATTTCTCCAGCCACAGGCCGAGTTCGAAGCCCGGCCGCTTCCACGGCAGCCAGCCAATGGCATCGCCGAATATCTCGTTCGTCAGCACCCTGGAATCCTTGGCGGCGGCGATGGCGATGATGGCATCGGGATGCATGTGGTCGACAAAAGGCTTCGGCACATAGGCGTGCAGCGGCGTGTCGATCGAGGCCGCGCGCGGATTGAGGTTGAAGGTGCAGTGGGGAAGATAGCCCACCATCTCGTCCTCGTGCTCGACGCCGCGATAAAGCCCCTTCAGCGCCCGCAGCTTGTCCATGTAGAGCGTTGCGAAGCCATCAAGCTTGATCGAGGCGCTGTCGCCGCCCGACCCCTTCACCCACAGCACTTCCACATCCTGGCCGGTGAGCGGATCCTTCTGCCATATCTTCGAGGAGGTGTTGCCGCCGCCATAATTGGTGACGCGCTTGTCGGAGCCGAGCGTGTTCGAGCGATAGACCAGCAGCTCGGGCTCGCTCATCCCCTTCGCCTTCGCGTCGTCCCACAGATTGGCGAGGCGCGAGCCGGAGCGCTTGTCGAGCATAGGTAATCCTCCCTTTGGAGCGCGCACCATGCGCTCCTTTTTCGCTCGGGAATGTCTACGCAAGAGACGAGCTTGTCAATCACAAACGATCAATATCAATCATATTGCACTGCACAATGAAATTATATGATCGGAAATGATTGACACTGCTCGGATTGGGTGCCTAGATGCTGAGGCAGGGAGGAACCATGCACGAAAAAGAGCGCCACAGGATCATTCTGTCCGCCGTCCAGGAAAAACCTGTGGTGACGGTGCAGGAAATGGTCGACCTGACGGAATCGTCCGAGGCGACGATCCGGCGCGACATCGCGGCTCTCCATGTCCAGAAGCGCCTGCGCCGTGTGCGCGGCGGTGCTGAAGCAATATCGCCGCCGCAGTTCATCGGGCTGGCCGGCCGGCCCTTCTCCGTCAACGAAACGCTCAACGCGGCGCAGAAGCGGGGGATCGCTCGTGAAGCGGTCGAGTTGTGCAAGGACGGCGAGCCGATCATCATCAATGGCGGTACCACCACCTTCCAGATGGTGCATTTCCTGACCGGCCTCCGCATGCCGATCTTCACCAATTCGTTCCCGATCGCCGAGCACCTGCTCAAGCACTCCAAGAACACGGTCATGCTGTCGGGCGGCACCATCTATCGCGAGCAGAACATCATCCTGTCGCCCTTCGACAATGACGTGACGCGCAATTTCTACGCACGCCGCATGTTCATGGGCGCTCAGGGACTGGGGCCGCTCGGCCTGATGGAAGGCGATCCACTGCTGATCCAGGCGGAGCAGAAGCTGATCGACCAGGCCGACGAGTTGGTGGTGCTGGTCGATTCCTCGAAATTCCGCAAACGCTCCAGCCTGATCCTGTGCGGTCTTTCGCGCATTGCCACCGTCATCACCGACGACGGCATCGAGGACCGCGAGGCAAAGATGCTGGAAGCCGCGGGGGTGACGTTGATCGTCGCCCGCAAGTCGACAAAAGAAGAATCTTCACTGCAGGCCTGAGACACCTCACGCCCGCAGCGGCGATGGAATGCAACGCTCAAGGGAGGAAATTCGATGAGCTTCTTGAAGAAACTGATGGTGACGGCGGCCTTCTCGGCCGCCATGTTCGTGAATGCCGCCTACGCGGAAAACGTCAAGATCGCGCTGGTGGTGAAGTCCCTCGGCAACGGCTTCTTCGATGCCGCCAACAAGGGCGCGCAAGAGGCGGCTAAGGAACTCGGCGACGTCGACATCATCTACACCGGCCCGACCAAGGCGACCGCCGAGGCGCAGATCGAAGTGGTCAATTCGCTGATCGCGCAGAAGGTCAACGCCATCGCGATTTCGGCCAATGACGCCGACGCGCTGGTGCCGGTGCTGAAGAAGGCGATGGAACGCGGCATCACCGTCATCTCCTGGGATTCGGGCGTCGCCAAGGAAGGCCGCCAGCTTCACCTCAACCCGTCCGACACCGGCCTGATCGGCGAGACCATCATCAAGCTTGCCGCCGACTATCTGCCGGAAGGCGGCGATGTCGCCATCCTGTCGGCCTCCTCGACCGCGACCAACCAGAATTCCTGGATCGAAGCGGCCAAGAAGGTGCTGCCGGAGAAGTTCCCCAAGATCAAGCTCGTCGCCACAGTCTATGGCGATGACGATTCGGCCAAGAGCACGGACGAAGCCAAGGGCCTGTTGAAGTCCTATCCGAACCTCAAGGCGATCATCGCGCCGACCACCGTCGGCGTCGTCGCCGCCGCCCAGGTCGTCACCGACGAGAACCTGATCGGCAAGGTCAACGTCACCGGTCTGGCGCTGCCGTCCGAGTTCAAGAAGTTCATCGACAACGGCGCCAGCCAGGCCGTTGCGCTGTGGAACCCGATCGACCTCGGCTACTCCGCCGTCTACCTCGCCCACGACCTGGCGGTGAAGAAGGAAGAGGCCAAGCCGGGTGCGACGCTGTCGATCGGCCGCGTCGGCAAGGTCACGCTCGACGACACCAACTCGGCCGCGATGGCTCCGCCCTTCCAGTTCGACAAGAGCAACATCGAGAAGTTCTCCAAGATCTATTGATCTCGGAGCTTTCAAGTTGCCGCGGGGGGACTCACGTCCCGCCG